>DPXZ01000090.1 GCA_003526765.1 Fervidobacterium sp. | reverse complement strand
GTGGGTATATTTGAATCTTTGCGCCCATATTCTCGAAATAATCGAGCGTTTCTTCAGAAATGGAATCCATATCTCCAATTATGACATGCGGTAGTACATTTCTCTTCCTCAATTCTTCAGCCCCACCATCTGCTGCGATGATAAGATCTCCAGTTATGTACATTGTGCCATTGTAATTGCCATTGACGATAATACTAGCACGCATATTATCCCTCCAAGTTTTTTATTTACTTTTTCATCTTAAATGACTATCAAATCTTGCTCAATGAATAATTTTGCAAGTACCATCATCTGACCCCAACCATAAGCGCATCCATATCTAATCGATAACTCTTTCTCATCCTTAACGAATGTCCTGTCCACTATCGTTATTATCGTTTCGTCTTCAGAAACAGGCTGAAATTTCAATTCGGTGAATGTTCTAAAACCATCTTCGTATTCGTACCACCAAAATGAAAAGAGTCTGTGCCTTATAACAGTTGCAATCTGTCCTCTATCCGTTACAACCTCACCGTCGGTGAGTCTAAACCATCTGAAATATATCTCACCACTTTCTTCGTCTATCTTCATGCCATCGGTAAACCACGGATCCCAGCCGTTCTTATTAAAGAACACATCCCATACCTTTCCCACAGGTGCTTTGAAACGTTCGTAGAATTCCATTTCCATGTTTTCTATACCACCAAATCCTGAACCTGTCATACGACTGGCCTCCGCACAAAATTCCTTCAAGATAACCAAGATAACTACGAAAGTAGCAATGAAAAATCAGTGATTATACGCAATCGATTGGTAAATTTCCTTTACTTTAGCTATATCCTGTGCATGCTCTGAATTATCTCCAGGTGTTTCGAGTATCAATGGAGTCGACGAAAATGTATGGTTCGATAGAAAGACCTTGAAGCCTTCAAGACCTATGTTACCATTACCTATGTTCTCATGCCTGTCTTTTTGTGAACCAAAAACGTTCTTTGTATCGTTGAGGTGGATGAACTTCAATCTTTTGATGCCCACTTCTCGTTCTATTTCTTCGTACAATCTCTGGACTCCACTTGGGTCTGTAACATCGTAACCTGCATCGTATCCATGGCACGTATCGAATGTAAGTCCTATCCTGTCTGGTTGTTCGCAACCTTCTATTATCTTTCTCATCTGAGCATAATTATAACCTATGTTTCCACCCTTTTTAACCACATTCTCAAGTAAAATACTCACTGTCTTTTCCTTTTTGAATACGATATTCAGTGCCGTAGTAATTTTTTCAATACCACTTGCCTCACCAGCACCAAGATGGCTACCCGGGTGTATGTTCAAATACTTTATACCAAGCTTTGCACAGATTTTCATTTCCAGTTCCAGTAGTTCGACAGATTTTTCCCATACATCGTCTTTTGTGCTGGCGATATTGATAAGGTAGCCTGAATGGCACATAAAATACTCAGGGTTCAATTCGTACTTCTTAACATCCCTCAGGAAATGTACTACATCGTCATCTGAAGGCATTCGTGCAGCCCATTGCCTTGGATTGTGTGGAAATATTTGAAATGCGTTACCGCCTATTTCTACAGTCTCTCTTGGCACCTTTGCAAAACCGCCACCTATGGGCATATGCGCACCTATGATGAGCTCTTTTTTACTCAGTGCATTTAGTGTATTCTTGCTATCTTCATCAACATCGGTCATTAACTTAGCTACCTCCATTATCTCCATTACAATTCAGTATACCGTAAACTATTATATCCCAAAATTTGCCATTATGAAACTTTGCTTCTTTCAATCGCCCTTCTTCGCTAAATCCAAGTGATTTTAGAAGCGCTACTGAACTCTCGTTGTATTCGTATACTTCCGCAGTTAACCTATGCATGTTCATCTCACTGAATGCATAATCGATTGATTCTGCCAACATCACCTTCCCAAAACCCTTCCCGCGGAATGTTTTTGTCACATAGTATGTGAGGTATGCATTTCTATTGTACACGCGTACGTCGAATTCAACAAATCCAACCTTCTGACCATTACACTCGAAGGTCAAATATATTGGTTCAACTCTTATAATCCTCCGTTCCGAAAAGTAGATGAGATCATCCGCTGAAATATCAACATTTGCAGCATGTGATACAGTGAAGTTGATTTTTGGCTTGTATGTATAGCTTTTTGTATCTTTCCCATCATCTCTATCGTTTCTATCGTTAGGTTCGTCCATGTCCAAATTTACTCCTCTTTATCCGACTTTTCCCAAATATCCAATTTCTCGTTCAGATTGTCTATCTCTTCAAACACCGATAAGAGTTCCGCCTCCAAAATGTTCTTTTCCTTGTCCATATCCATTATATCAACGTAGTTCTGCGTTATATGCATCTTTTTGTCCAGTTCCTCGATCCTTTCGGATAACTCCTTCTCTCGTAATCGCAATTCCTCGAGTCTCTTCTTCATATTCTTCAGCTGATTCCTCATTCTCTTCTTTTCTTCAAAGTCAACGTTCTTTTGTTTCTCCTCCTTTTCTTTTTCTTTGGAGAAGAACAACGGTTCGTCGATCTCAATAAGTGTATGACCTTTGATAGTTAAGAATCTATTGCACACGTTTCGTATCAATTCCAAATCGTGAGAGACAAGCAAAATGCTCCCTTTGTACTCTTTTAATGCATCTTCCAATGCTTCGACCGTCTCTAAATCCATATGGTTTGTAGGCTCATCTAATATGAGCAAATTCGGTTTTCTCAGAAGTACCTTTGCTAAAGCTAAAATCTGCCTCTCACCGCCGCTCAGCGATGAGATAGTCTTAAATACATCTTCGCCTTTGAATCCAAATCTTCCTGCGTATGCTCTAATCACGTAATCAGGTTTTTCCGGCATCTCTTCAAATATCTCATCGAAGACTGTATTGTCGAGATCCAGTTGATCAACAAATTGCTCTACGTATGCAATGTTCACTTTGTGGCCGAGTATGACTTTGCTTGGTTGCTCTGATTGTTTAACTTGTTGTTCTGCTTGATTTGACCTGTTAATCTCGCTTGATATGATTTTGAGCAACGTAGTCTTTCCAGAACCATTTGGTCCTATGATTGCCACTTTGTCCCTTTCGTATACCGTGAACGAAACATGCTTGAGCAGATCATTCCACGAGACATCTTTTACGTTCAGTACGATGTACCCTGTACTTTCCGGTTCAGGTATATTTATCTTTTTCTCTTCCTCTTCTAAATACAAATTTGGCATGTTTTCAAGTTCTTCCATCATCTTTTCTAATACTTTTTCCTTACTCTTGGCCTGCTTTATTAACTTCTCTCTACCCCATTTCCTGTACCTATCTATGATTGCCTTCAATCTTTCTATCTCTCTTTGTATATTCTGTACCTGTCTATGTTGTGTTTCGATCAGTCTCTGTCTTTCAATGTGATAATGATCAAAATCCATATCGAATGTCCAGATAGTTTCATTGTTGATCTCCCAAAATTTCTTGCACACACTTCTCAAAAAATCCCTATCGTGTGATATGATGATGTAGCCACCGTTGAACGAACTTAGAAGCGTCTTAAGATACTCGATGCTCTCTATATCAAGGAAATTTGTTGGTTCATCCAAGAGTAGAAAATCGGGATCTTCTAAGAACAACCTACCAACTTGCAACTTTGTTCTCTCACCACCACTGAACGTCGACAAAGACCTGTTCCAGTCTTCTTCCTGGAAACCAAGTCCTTTCAATATACTTCGCACTTGTTTTTGCTTTTCCGGTGAATCTGCAACGTTCATATAATATTCGTAAGGTGTATTCCCATCGAATGTCCTGTACTGATCCATGTACAGTACTTTCCCCGAAACATTTATCTCGCCATCGTATTCCTTGAAAATACCGGCAATTGCCTTCATCAATGTACTCTTTCCACTTCCGTTCCTACCCATCAATCCAATTCTGTCCTTTTGGAATATCGTCGCTGTAAAGTTGGAAAAGAGCACTTTTTCTGGAAACGAGATGGATAAATTATTGATACTGATCATTTCTATCTTCCCTTCCTATCTAATTTTGTCTCCTTTTTGAACTAACCAATTGATAAAACTGATATGGCTGTGATAGTGCCAATTTCAATGGCTTTGGTAAGAGTAGAATGAGCAAATACATAGGTACAAGCATTGATGGAAAAGTGATACCAGTAAGCTCTTAACGTCTCTTCAGTTACAACCATACCAACCATACTCAGAATTCCTATTATGATACCACCAACCGTAATGTGGTATCCCAAAACAAAAATCGAATCTTCCGAAAACCTACTCAGTACAGACGCAATCTGCGACCACACTATTTTCGGATTGTTCTTTTCAACTACTTGAGCAACCCAAACAATGAA
>DPXZ01000014.1 GCA_003526765.1 Fervidobacterium sp. | reverse complement strand
GCCTCCGAGATTAGGAACTTTTTCAAATTCTTATCTTATTGCTCTTTTATTACTTTTATCACTTTGCGTATGAAACGGATCTTTTTTCTCTTATAACTACGACCTTGAGCACTCCTGGGTACTGCAATTCATTTTCGATCCTGACCGATATGTCGTGTGCCATCTTTTCTATCGTCGCATCGTCTGTCTTATCTGGTTGGACGATGACTCTTATTTCTCTACCTGCTTGTATGGCATATGCATTTTCAACGTATTTATAGCTTCTTGCGATTTCTTCGAGTTTCATGAGTCTCTTGATGTAGTTTTCAACATCTTCTCGCCTTGCACCAGGTCTTGCAGCGGAAATCGCATCTGCTGCAGCTACTATGGCCGCTTCGGCTGTGATTGGCTCTTCTTCACCGTGGTGTGCCATTATCATGTTTATGATTTCATCTGACTCACCGTAGCGTTTGATTACTTCCGCACCTATGATTGTATGTGAGCCTTCAACTTCGTGGTCTATCGCCTTACCTATGTCGTGGAGTAGCCCGCCACGCTTTGCCTTGTCTACGTTTAGTCCCAGTTCTGAGGCAAGTAGACCAGCTATTTGGGCAACCTCTATCGAGTGTGAAAGCACATTCTGGCCGTAGCTCGTTCTGAATCTCAGCCTTCCAAGCAATTTGATTATCTCAGGATGCAATCCGCCAACTCCAACGGTTATAACGGCTTCTTGTCCTGCTTCCTTTATTTCCTTTTCTACTTCCACTTTTGATTTCTCGTACATCTCTTCTATTCTTGCAGGATGTATTCTACCATCTTGGACGAGTTTCTCTATCGTTCTACGTGCTATTTCTCTTCTGAGTGGATTGAATGAACTTAGTGTGACCATTTCAGGTGTATCGTCGATTATGAGATCGACACCCGTTATCTTCTCGAATGTCCTGATGTTTCTTCCTTCTCGCCCGATGAGACGACCTTTCATGTCATCGTTTGGAAGTGCTACGGTACTTATAGTTACTTCGTTGACGTACTCTGGTGCATATCTTTGGATTGCATCGGCTATGACTTTCTTTGCGTATTTATCGGATTCATCTTCGTAACGCGACTTTATCTGCGCAAAGATTTTCGCTACTTCGTTTTCATACTTCTCACGTGCTTCTTGTAAAACGAGTTCCTTAGCTTGTTCGTGCGTAATACCTGCAAGTTGTATGAATCTCTGTTGAATTTCTCTTTCTTTCTGTTCTATATCTTTGGATCTTGCTTCAAGTTCTATTTTCAAGTTTTCAACATAGTTTTCTCGCTTATCGATCAGTTCTTCTCTCTTGCTCAACATCTCGTCTCTCTTTAATACTCTTTCTTCCATCTGTTTTATTTCTTCTTCTCTTCGTTTCTTTTCCTTTTCGATCTCTTCGCGTATCTGGTGAGCTTCTTCGCGGGCTTCGATTATCATCTTTTTCTTTGTCTCTGCCGCTTCTTTTTCCGCATTTTTTATTATTGATTCTGCATCTTCCTTTGCCGCCTTAAGTTTCGCTTCTATGCTTTCCTTTGCCCTTTTGGTACCTATCTTAGTACCTATGTAAAAACCCAATGCTATGCCAACAACGAGGAACACTATGTATAGTAAAAATTCCATTGTCAATCACCTCCAAATCCTTGTCTGTACAACTTTTCGCGTTTTTTGTGCTCGTCTAAGCCTTCAGTTATCTTTTTGATTATCTCGCTTACGTCAACTTCTGAGACAACTTTTTTTATTGCATCTTCGATGGTGTATTCATCGACGTGTAGTTGTCTCAATTCGTATCTTATTCTGAATGGACCTTTGTAATGCAATGTGAGATTATCATATGCGTAGAGATATGCAAATTTCTCGTCGTCTATGAATCCCTTTTCTTTCAGCGTTGAGATGGTTTTCTGGATTACTTCTTGCGAATAACCTCTCTGTCTGAGCTTATTTTCTACTTCCCACTCAGACCTTGCTCTATAACGTATGAACCTCAATGCATCGTTCAGTGGATCTCTTTGCCTAGTCCTTTGGCTTTCGGTGGTACTATCATCTGTACCACTGTCGTTCTCAATATCATTATTCTTTCTCTGATATATTCTTTTCATCTTCAGGTTCGCTAGTTTCTCCAGTTACTTTTTTCGATAGGTACTTTTCTCTAATTCTTTTTTCGATCTCATCTGAAACCTCTGGATGTTCTGTCAAGTAGCTCACTGCGTTATTTTTACCTTGACCAAGCGAGTGTTCTTTTCCAGAAAGGTCCTCGTACGTGAACCAACTACCTCTTCTATCTATCAATTCTTCATTTACAGCTATGTTGAATAACTCATTCTCTCTGACGATTCCTTTTCCATATATTATGTCCACCGTCGTCGTTCTGAATGGAGGCGCAACTTTGTTCTTCACAAATTTCACAGTTACTTCGTTACCTATGTGTTCATTGCCTTCGACTATCTTTCCAGCTGACCTTACTTCCATTCTCATCGTCGCATAGAATTTTAATGCAACACCGCCAGTTGTTGTTTCTGGATTGCCATACATGACGCCGATCTTCATACGCGTCTGATTGATGAATATGACGACAACCTTAGACTTGTTGACGTTGCCAGCAAGTTTGCGCAGTGCTTGGGACATGAGACGCGCTTGAAGCCCTATTTGGGAATCGCCCATTGCTCCTTCGATTTCTGCTCTTGGAACGAGTGCGGCAACGGAGTCAACAACGATAAGGTCAACTGCATTGCTTCTAACTAATTCATCGACAATGTCGAGTGCTTGTTCACCATAATCCGGCTGTGATATGAGCAGTTCAGAGAGATCTATTCCCAAATTTCTTGCATAATTCAAATCGAGTGCATGTTCGGCATCAACAAATGCTGCAATGCCGTTATGTCTTTGCACAGAGGCTATTGCATGGAGTGCTATCGTGGTCTTACCACTTGATTCTGGACCATATATCTCAATGACCCTTCCCCTCGGGTATCCGCCAACACCTGAAGCTATATCTATCGCCAAAGAGCCGCTTGGAACAACATCTAAGCCTTGGACCAAATTGCCTTCTCCCAAGACCATTATGGAGCCTTTTCCGTATGTCTTTTCGATCTTACTAATTGCCTTTTTGAGTACATCTTTCTTCATTTCATCTGGCATTTTTCTCTAATCCTCCCTCGAATTTCGACTTGTAAATCCATTTGTATATTGGGCCTTGCGGTGTTAACGTTGAACTGTACACGGTAAATCCGTCGATAACAAGTGATATGTTGGGAATAGCTAATTCTGAGGCTTTTCTTTCCCAATCTGTGGGATATTCCTTTACACGACCAAGCGTCGCATGTGGTACAAAATTGCCTTGGTCATCATACTTCACTTTGTTTTTCGTTAGTTCTGCCTTCATCTCAAGGTACATCCTCTGCAAAGATTTTGTCGGCTCAAATTTCAAAAATAGCACACGTGGAGAATGTTTGAACCTAAAATATTCCAAACCTGTTAGTTTAGTGCTAAAAGAAGGAAAACCTTTCATACGTTTATTAAGTGAGTAAACCATTGAATCAACAGCCTTTTCATCCATTTCTCCCATGAAAAAAAGCGTCAGATGTACATTCTCCGGCTTAGTCCACGCAGCCTTAAAACCTAACTCTTGAAGTTTTGAGATAACTTCCTCGGATGTATCTCTTATTTCTTGGTTAACGTCGATAGCAATAAACGTACGCACGCATACCCCTCCACTAATGATTGTTAAGAACCGTTACAACCCATTTACCAAACTATTTGTCGAGATACGAACGGTTTTGGTACATGTAGATGATACCGGAAAGTATGGTTGAAAATGCAACTATGTAGATGAAAATTACGTTGAACAAGTGCATGTAACTTTTTGAAAAATCAAGCAGCTCCAAGTACAATCCTATCGTTAGCACCATTTGCGAGACTGTCTTGATCTTCCCAAACATGTTTGCAGCTATGATCGCTCCCGATTCTGAAGCAAGGATTCGGACAATGCTAACCAGTGTATCACGAATAACCAGTATAACTACCAACCAGCCCGGTACGAATCCACTTTCCACAAAGCAAATCAGTACTGAAGTGATGAGTATCTTATCGCTCATCTGATCTAAGACTTTCCCAAGCTGTGTAACTGCCCCCGTTTTTCTCGCAATGTAACCATCAAAGTAATCACTGATCGATGCAATTAGGAAAAGGACAAAAGCTGCCCAGTTCCAATTCAGATACATCAATAGCACAATTACCGCTGTCGAAATTATCCTCAACCAGCTGATCGTGTTTGGCACATTGAAAATCACACTGGGTTTTTGAGTTCTTTGAGAATCATTGCTCAAATTAACTCGCCCTCCAAATCGTAAGTATCTGACTCGTAGACACGTACTTTGTAGAATCCATCATTCTTTCCTTCCAATTTTCCTCTTACGAATATGTTACCATCGATCTCTGGTGCATCCATGTATCCTCTACCGACTAAAACCCCTTCTACCTCTTCTTCGAATATGACTTCGATCACCTTGTCCAAATATTTCTGATTTCTCAGAAAAGAAATCTCCGCTTGAACTTCCATCAACGAATCAAGCCTTTTTTGTGCTGTCTTGAGTGGTACTTTTCCTGATAAGTTGTGAGATGCCGCCTCTTCTTCATCTGAATAGAGGAATGCACCAAGTTTGTCGAATTCGACCCTTCTGATGAATTCGACAAGCTTTTCAAAATCTTCCTTTGTCTCACCTGGGAATCCGATTATGATCGAAGTCCTTAACACAGCTTCAGGATAGCGTTTCCTTATTTTGTCGAATAGTGCCTCAAGCTCTTTACTATCCTTTATACGCCCCATGAGTTTCAACAATCGATCGCTTCCATGTTGCGTCGGGATATCAAAATATTTGAGAACTTTCTCGTGTGAAAACCCTTCTATGATTTCGTCTGTGATATGGTCCGGATGCATGTACATTACCCTAATCCAAAAGTCACCATCGATACCATTAAGCCTACTCAAAAGTTCTGGGAGCATCTGCTCTCCGTAGAGATCTACACCGTAACCAGTTGTATCCTGTGCAACCAAGATGATCTCTTTCTTGCCACCTTCAACGAGAGAACTTACTTCTTTCTCGATATCTTCCAGTTTTCTGCTGACAAAACCTCCTTTGAACTTTGGTATGGTGCAAAATGTACAGGCTCTATCGCACCCATCAGCTATTTTTACGTAAGCGTACGGCATAGCATCGTCAATTCTACCTTCGAAATCGTACACGGCAATGGGATCTGTTATGTACTTTTTCGTTTTTTGAAGGTTTTCAGCCAACGTCTTCGGCGGTATGATGCCGAACCATCCATCAACTTCTGGTAACTCATTTGGTAATTCATCTGGATATCTCTGTACCAAACAACCTGTAACGAATATCTTGAAATCTGGTTTTTCCTTCTTGTATTGGGCAAACTCGAGGATCGTGTCTATGGACTCCCTCTTTGAATCAACAATGAAACCGCACGTGTTTATGACCACACCATCTGCCTCTTCCAAGACATCTGTAATTTCATAACCAAGCGAGAACAAATGGTGCTTAAAATGAGAAAAATCTGCTTCATTTTTTGGACATCCCAATGTTACTATGTAAATCTTCAAACAACTCACCTTCCTAAGTACTGTAGTAATCTGCCTTGATGAAATTCACTCTTTCTCAGTCGTTCTTTGAAACTTGACCTGATGCATTACCGGACCTTCTCTGTAATTTTTTGAGATACGCTTTTCTCTTCTCAAGGTACATAGACCTGATCTTTTCGAGTTCTTTCTTGTACACTTCTTCTTTGTAGTTTGGATAAGTGAAATCATAATCCTTCCAACGTCCGTTTATGTACATGAGCGTTGGCTCTGCATATATGCCTTGTCCTATGTAAATCCTGTGTGGCCACATCTTTGTTGTGGCTAAAACGAATTGCATGTGATGAACGTAACCTGGATCCAAATTGAACCTTCTTTTTCCATCAACTGCATATCTCTGCTCTATCTCGTTCGTTTTGATCTTGATACTGGCCAGCAAGGAAGGGTGAATCAGTCTCTCAAAACTTATCAATTTCCCCACGATACCAGAACCCATCTCTTTGTCGTAATAGAGGGTGTACTTACCAAAATCAAGTAGAGGGCTCAAGTAATCCATTGGTCCAAATTCTCTCACCAAATCTTCCTTCACTTGATCAAACCAGTAATCAACTTGAGCGGAAAATATGTATATGACCAAATTAACAGGTTCAATTATCCTCACTTCTCCCATACAATTTCCACCTCAAATTGTGGTATCTTAACGAGCAAAACCCTTCCACTGTAAAGTGATATCTTAGACTCGCCAATCACTTCGTACTTACCTACGTTTAGAGCCAGTGGACCATCGATGTACTTGCCGTCCAGATAGAATCCTCCATCGATACCTTCTATAACCGCCAGAGGTTCTTTCTTTACCTTCGATAGATACGAGCTTGCGAAGTACAATACAAAAACACTCAGGATTGCCATCCCATAAAATAGGATTCTTATCAATTTTTTCGACATATAGTATCACCTTAAACGCTTTACCTCAAAGTATGCGTAATTACAGTGCCAATTTGTTCATAGTGCTTACAAAAAAATCATCAAACAGATGGTCACTTTTGATGTACTTGTATTATATCACTTTTTTCCAAAAGTGTGTGAATTTCTTCTTGACCATTTGCTACTGTTGAACTTTGTTGAACTTATCAAATTCACTTACCCAATCATCTGGAAAATCTACAGAATAAGTTCGAAAAATACCTCAAAGAAGCATTAAAAACATAGTACGATATATAGAGGTGGTAAGTTACTTTCTACTACATATTGAAAAGTGGTAAGTTACTGGTAAGTTTTTAAGGCAAGTGGTAAGTTTTTTTATACAATACAAAGGTACATCATTATGAAAATCACAATATATAGTATAAATGGTGTTATTGAGAAGGAATCTCATTTAGAAAAACTTACCAAACTTACCAGTAGTGAAATAATTCTCAAACTTTTTCGCAATTTTTGACAACTTTTTCCTTTATCCATGCGCTTTTAGAAAACTTACCACCTCTACAATGGCTTGAAACCTAAATTTTCGATAGAAACTTACCAGAGTGGTAAGTTGTTACAAAAAGGTGGTAAGTTGTAATGAGCGTTGTAGGTTGTATTGGATAAACATTTTTTTGATTTCATTTGTGTAAACTTACCAACTTACCACCCCTATTACTACTACTACTACTAAGTAATATATATAATGATTATAGTATATAGGGGCAAAAGGTGGTAAGTTTCGCTGGTAAGTTTCACAGTGAGTTCAAGAATTGTCGGATGAAGTTACTCATATTTTGATAATGACTCCCACCCCAGTATATCTTTCCACAATTACTGCATTTTGCAAATTCATTGAAAGTATTTAAGACTCTTTCAGGTACTTCATTAACGATTTCAGCTTTGAGTACGGGGACTAATTTACCATTACATTCCATACATCGAGTAAATGGTTTAATGTATTTGATTAAATCGTATCTGAATATGATCTCTTTTAGTTGGATCTTAGGTACATCTGACCTTAGTACGTAACCATATTTGACGACATTCTCTTTTAGCATATTTCTATCTCTTGTAAGTATTATCGAATTTGTTTCCAATGCTTTTGATATTATCAGTTTGTCGTCTATAATGCCGTACACTGTGCTAATGCCCAGCATGCGAAGGTATTTTACAAGTTTTCCAAGATGAATATCGGCAACAAATTTTGGCTCTCCAAGATACTTCGGTGTCAAGATGTACCTATCTTCTACCGGTAAATCACATTCTGGATAGACGCAATAGAAATCTCCATCACAAACTATCTTCGAAAAATCTACAAAATTGCCATTCATGGTAATAAAAAACACTTCGGTATGCGGAACACCGAGCCTCTCTATGCAATCTTTTATCGTTTGATTTATCCCTGGGTCAAACTCAAAAAGATATTTTCCACTGGTTAAGTCACAAAGTGAACCGAAAAGCCTAATCTTTATTATCAATTTATCATCTCTAAACTCTCTTGAGCTATTGAAATCCCTTTGAGATTTTTTCAGTACATTACATTTTCGTGATTTGATCAACCCTTGCGCCAGTAGAGATGTATGTGATTTTGACGCCAGTTTCAGATTCTATGAATTTCGTGAAATGATCGAACTCCTTATCTTCTAAATTTTTCCATCCGTTGAATTCTACATACTCAACTTGAGATCTGCCGATGTTGGAAAGTTCGGAAGGCATTTCAACTTTCTTTCCATCTATGTCGTATCTTACTCCAACTTTTACCTTTTCCATACCAGATAGCACATCAGCCTTTGTCATGATCATCTCATCGCAACCGGATATCTCTATTGCATATTTGAGTAGTGGTAAATCAAGCCAACCACATCTTCTGGGTCTTCCAGTAGTTGCACCGTATTCTTTACCTGCTTTTCTCAACATCTCACCCTCGTCACCAAACAACTCTGTCGGGAAAGGTCCCTCTCCAACTCGAGTTACGTAAGCTTTAAAGATACCTATCCGTTTGTCCAACTTAGTGACATAGCCTAAACCACTTTCAACTCCAGTGGTATTGCAAAAGGTACCCGTAACGTATGGATAAGTGCCCATATCGATATCGAGTAGTACACCTTGAGTACCTTCAAATATGACATTCGAATTTTCAAGTTCTGTCTTTATTTCCAAAGGTGAGACTATCAAACTACTCATATCTTCGTATTGCTCAATAACTTCATCGTATTCTTCCCATTCTATGCTATACAGTTCTTTGTAAAGTGCGGTAATCGTGAGAAGTTTTTCTCTCAGTTCATCGATATTCTCAAAATCCGCAAGTCTGATGCCTATTCTGTGTACTCTATCGGCATACGCAGGGCCTATACCACGTTTCGTTGTTCCAACTGCACGCTCGCCGCGAGAGAGTTCCATTTTTTCATCAAGTATCTTGTGGATGGGAAGTACCACGTGTGCCAATTTTGAAATCCACAATCGTTGAGATATATCGAATCCCATCTTTCTTAGTTCTTCGATTTCTTTGTTGAGTACTTCCAAATCTACGACTACACCGTTTGAGATGTAGCCCTTTATATCCTTTCTTATATCAAACGAAGGGATGAGGTGGTGAATGAGTTTGAAATCTCCGTATTCAACGGTGTGACCTGCATTACTTCCACCGCTGTATCTAACTATGTAGTCGTAATCTTTTGAAAGATAAGTGGTTACTTTGCCTTTCCCTTCATCGCCCCACTGTAATCCAAAACAAACCGTTTTCATGTGCCCATCTCCTCTCAAATGTTTCATAACGTTCCATTTTAAGTACTCGATATATCAAGTAATCAAGTGATCAGAATTCTACATCGAAATTCTTGTATTCTTGAGGTGGTAAATTTGTTTCCTCGATGTTATAAATATAGCTCCAGCCGTTGCCTTCCATGATTTTTTTGAGTAATTCTCGCAACTGTGCTTCGTTACCCCCGGCTACTATCGTGACACTTCCATCATCTTCGTTCCTTATGAAGCCTCTCACACCAATTGCACTCGCGGCATTTTTGACAAAATACCTGAATCCAACTCCTTGAACAATGCCGGTAATATTCCATTTCTTCCAAACTACTTCCACACTATCACCACCCTTGGAAGAAAATAGATTTCGAAGATTTCCAAAGATATTGTACAATCAATTCATGAAAAGAGAATACCAATAAATTCTATCATATTTGGAG
>DPXZ01000152.1:20381-22419 GCA_003526765.1 Fervidobacterium sp. | reverse complement strand
GGTGGCTCTGAACTATCGCCAGAGAAAGTAGGTTCATTTGGTTTCGATGGGTTTAGACTCATCCATGTATCAACCAATGGCTTACCAAAAACCATTGCGTCCCTTATGAGTCCATATTCTTGTGACTGGGAGGATACGTTGAAATCTCCGGCCACGATGAAATTTTCAATTTCCCGCTCTTCGATCCACTTTAGAACGTTTTCAAACTCTCCTTTGAATCCAAGTTCTGGCCAGTTGAAGTGAACGGAATAGACATCGAGAGTTTTACCGTCGGCCTCTGTACGGATTCTGATGATCTTTCGTGATCTGAAAACCTTTGGATCTATCTCTTTTGAAACGTACCGAGATTCAAAATCGACTATCTTGTTCTTGGTTAATATGCCCAGCCCTTCCTCCCAGATATTGAATCCATAATGAGAAAAGTCCCATGCATAGTTGTACTTTGCACCATATTCGGAGAGTGTATTCTTTAACACTCTTAAATAGTTGCTCGGTTTGATATCGATGCCAAATTCTTTCTCACATACATTTTCACATTGCAGTTGTCCTGCTTCTTGGAATGTCACGAAATCCACATCGTTTTGGAGTATGAACTTGGCGATATGTTCTTGGATGACTCTGTACGCATCTAAAAATGCTTGAGAAGATTTGAATTTGTTGATATCTAATTCTTGGTAAGTGTGCAAGTTAAGTGTGAGTACTTTTACTTTCATGTACTTTTCCTCCCATATCGTTTATCCAGTTTATAGATGCAGTGATAATCATACTACGAGCAAAATGATCACATCGTTGACGTTCGTGCCGGTTGGCCCTGTAATCAGTAGGTCGTTTGCTATCTTGAGTGCGGTGTAAGAATCGTTATTTTCGAGCAATTCTTCTGGTGAATACCCAGCTCGTCGTATCTTTTGCACAGTCTGTCCATCGACTATCCCGCCTGCGGCATCCGTTGGCCCGTCGGTGCCATCTGTTCCAAAACTGCACAACGCGACCCGGTCCAATCTCTCTACAGATAATGCAAAAGAGAGTGCAAGTTCTTGATTTCTTCCGCCTTTGCCATTGCCCTTTACATGTACTACCGTCTCACCGCCAGCTATGATGGCACAAGGTTTTTCGATAGGCTTGTCATAGTTCTTTATCTCCTTTGCAATTGAACCAAACATCCTTCCGACTTCTCTTGCCTCGCAATCGAGTGATGTAGTCAAAAGTAACGCGTTGTATCCCATCGCTTTTGCCAATTGTTGCGCTTTTTTGCAAGCTGTCCTTACACTTCCGATTACATAACTCTCTACGTTGTCTATATTCTTTGGTGTCTCTTCTCCAAGCGCTTCGAAAGCCTTTTGTGACAGCCTTATGTTGTATCTCTTCACTATTTCTAACGCTTGCTGTGATGTTGAACTATCCGGATATGCAGGCCCCGAAGCAATACTGTCAAGTCTGTCTTCCAGTACATCAGACAAAACGAGCGAGATGACTTTTGCAGGTGCGACATGTTGGGCAAACCTTCCACCTTTTACCGCAGATAGATGTTTTCTAACGGTATTGACCTCGACAATACTCGCACCAGATTTCAGCAGTTGATTGGTGATATCTTGCATTTCCGCAATGGTTATGCCATCTTTTGGCAACTCAAAAAGTGCTGAGCCACCACCTGAGATGAGAAATAGCACAGTCTGATTACTCGACAGCTTCGATGTCATTTCCAACGCTCTTTTCGTTGCAAGGAGCGTATTCTCATCTGGCAGTGGGTGACCAGCCTCGTAGATCTCTATATTTTCGATGTTACCTTCACTGTGACCGTACTTGGTAATCAAGATCCCATTTGAAATTCTATCACCAAGCACGGACTTTGCAGTGCTTGACATACGCCAAGCAGCCTTACCTATAGCAACCAAGATAACATTATTCAGTTCCCTTTCTCTCAAAATCTCAGCAATTTTCTCCATTACTGCGGTGTCAGGTAATACGGAAGATATAACACCAGCGACTATCTCTGATATGTCTGATCTCAATTTTCCCAGTGCATGTGAATTGTCCATAT
>DPXZ01000152.1:0-20192 GCA_003526765.1 Fervidobacterium sp. | reverse complement strand
GCAAGACCTTGCAAAAGTGTACCGAGTGTATGAAGTTTGTATCCAGTCTTGACATCCATCTTGGAAGACTGTGTAACTACCCAAAAATAGCTATCATTCGCATGCGAGGCAATCATTGATCCGGCACCAATTGCCACAACAATCAATGCCTTTGCAATTGGTGATGAAAAACCAAGAGAATCCATGAGAGGTGACAAAAGTGATGCGGTAGTTACTATTGCTACAGTAGAGGAGCCTTGAACTGTTTTCAAAATTGCCGCGATTATTGCTGGTAGCCATATTCCAAGATTTGCTTTTGACAGACTTGCTCCTGCAATGCTTGCAATACCAGAATTTTGTAAGACTTTTCCAAAAGCCCCGCCGGCAGCGGTGATGAGAATTATGCTGCCAGCTCGAAAAATTGCCTCACCCACCCAACCGTTTACGGAAACCATATCTCTTGTCAGTCTCTTTGGTATTGCGAATGCAGCAACAACACCTATCAACAGTGCTGTGACTGGATGTCCGACAAGACTTATAACTTCTTTGAAACTACCATTACCAAAAGGCATTATTGGAAGGTCTGAGATGGACTTTAGTAAAATCAAAACTATAGGCAGGATGATGGGAAGAAGCGATTTGAATACACTTGGTGCTTCTTTTAATCTCTCTTCGATTCCTTCATCTGTCAATTCTTCGTCTGGTTCGATGTGTATCTTTGATGCAACTTTGATTGAGAATAGCCATCCTGCTACAACAGCTGGAATAGATGCCAAAAATCCTAATATTATAGTCAAACCTAAGTCAGCACCTAAGATACCAGCGGCAGCCACCGGACCAGGGGTAGGTGGCATTGTATGGGTAGCATAAAGGCCTAAACTTAGTGCAATTGCAGTGGTTGACAAACTCAATTTGGTTCGTTTGGTCAAGATTCTATTCAAAGGGGAAAGGATGATGAAACCAGAATCACAAACCATAGGTATTGCAGTCATGTATCCTATGATGTCTACTGCCAGCGGAACGCTCTTTCCTTTCGTAATCTTCAGGACAAACTCTGCTAGTGATAGGACGCCACCTGACTTTTCAAGGAACGTCCCTATGATCGTTCCTGCTGCAATTACTATACCTATGGAACTCAACGTTCCGCCAAATCCGTCAGCTATGGATTTGACTATCTCCGGAAACTTTGTACCGGAAAGAAGGCCGAATAGATACGATGCAAAAATCAAAGCTAAAAAAGGATGGAGCCTCCATCTGACCGTGCTTATAACGACGAAAATTATTGATAACAGCACTAGTACCGGTAGCCAAATGCTCAACTATTTTCCCCCATTCAGCTGTTCCAATCATTTACCTAGTACATATATCTTACCATATCGCGTGCGTATGAGTGAAATTGCAAGCATACCGAGAATATTCTAAGAAAAAGTCACAAAAGAAGTGCTGAAATATACTTTTGAAGAGCTTGAAGTGATAGATGCTCTTTACCAATGGTGAAGTTGTACTCAGTTACTTGATTCTTTTTATCCGCGTCTTTCAACAATTTGAATAGTTCTTCGGCCTTTTCTTTCAGTACATCATCAGATATCTTGTAAAAGCCACTTCTTTCATCGAAACGATAGTTACTTCCAAGCGAGATAAATTTGAAGCCGAATGGCTCTATATCCGTTTTGTAGACAGGATACTCGACAACGACAAGTGGTTTTTTTGCAAAGACAGCCTCTATCAATTGATTCCCCCATCCTTCTAAAATTGATGTGTAGGTTACCGCATCACTGATTGCATATGCATCCCAAAGGGAATAAGATTTCTTTCCATTTTCTATTTTTCTTCTTGAACTTATCAAATCATGTATGAAGTAAGTCTTGAAAGGCATTGTTTCAGCTTTCCTTTTCAGTTTTTCGTAATAACTGGTGGAACTTTTTTCTGGAAAACCGGCGATTACGAAATGAACGTTATCATTTAGCTTGCAAAATTCAGCAACAAAGTCCATCGCTATCTCTATCGCTTTTCTTTCGACTATCCTCGTTGCATGTAAAACCACAATATCCTCATTCGGTATACCAAGCCTTTCTCTCAAATCTTCGTTGTAAGTATCGAGCTTCCATTCATCTTGATCAAAATCAAAGACATTTGGTACAACGGTGGAATCTATTCCTTTTCTCCTTTTCAACTCATCTCTTGCCATCTTGTTTATCGTCACATGTTTCGAATCTTTCAACTTTGGTGGAAAGTAATTTTCGAGAAGTTCTGTGACAAAATCACATGTTGGTTTGCTATACCTTTCCCTCTCCCAGTAGAAATCATGGTTATGAGTGATCAGGGAAGTCCCCGTTTTTGCAACATATCCAGTTACAGCCAACGAAGCTGCAAGGTTGTACCCTAAAGACAACACGTTGTTTACTATCAAGATGTCAAATTTCGGTAGTACCATCAATTCCTTCTCTATTTCTGCCACATAGCTGTTGAACATTTCTTTGAGTTGATCCAAAGGTGTCTCTAAACTTTCGAAGGCATTTGAATGTATGAGAAGATTCTTCTGATTATCCATACCAAGCGATGGAACTTGGAATCCGTCCATTCCATTGAGCTCACCGGCTATGAAATGTACCTCATGACCCATAAGTTCAAGTACAGTCTTCCATTTCTCCATTTCCAAGGATACACCATCGGTCTCGCCAACTCTATAGTGCATCAAACCTATTTTCACAATCATCATCCTCTATTTGCCTTCATCGTATTCCTTTGGTTTCAATACCTTTGCTACTTCTTCCAAGTAATCTGCCTTTTTTTCGTACGTTTGGCTCAAAATAGCACGGAAAAGAATCTCTATTACTGCTATTTCTCCCAAATTAGTTTGTAGAAATTCATGTCTCTCAAACCTTGTAACAGGACTAAACAATGTCATGTCTGCAGCTTTACTAATCGGAGAATCTACACCTGCTGTTATTGCAATGGTAAATGCTCCAACATCCTTTGCCACTTGTGTCGATTTTACAATATCTCGGATGTTTCCGCTGTGACAGACTGAGATGACCAAGTCTTCGTCAGAAAGCCCAGTTGCAACAATAACTTGATTGTGCGGATCACTGTACGAAAAAGTTGGCAATCCCAGTAACGAAAAAAGTAAACTCCCATAACTTGCACTAACCGACGATAGTCCAACGCCGAAAAAAATGATTCTCCTAGACTCCAAGATCTTTTGAACAACAATTCCGATTTGTTCTACATTTAGAGTCTTTTTGAGTTTTTCTATCAAACTAGACATCTCACTG
Organism: Fervidobacterium sp.; assembly: GCA_003526765.1. Lineage (GTDB taxonomy): Bacteria > Thermotogota > Thermotogae > Thermotogales > Fervidobacteriaceae > Fervidobacterium. Next base: position 16,938 of record DPXZ01000152.1, on the reverse strand, counting down.
ATGTAATCTAGTAGCGGATTACTCTCCGTAGGGATGACTAGTCTAACTTCTGTAGTTTCTCTTGTCAGTGTTATCTTGAAAGATTGATAGCCATCAAAAGATAATCTACGTACTAACCGATGAATGGTTGCCTCACTCACTCCAACAATATGTGCAAATTCAGTTATAGAATAATGGATCACATCGTCGGGCCTTTCCAAAATATATTTGGCAACCTTTTTTTCCGCTGCACTCAGATTGTTGTATATTGAATTCAAGTAATCAAGTACCAAGATATCACCTCACCATCTTTCCACGACTTTTTGTTTTTTCTCCACAAAGGCCTCGAGTTGTTCGTCTATAAGTGATTCTGCTTCAAATGTAGTCATATCTCTTGTTTTTTCAACAAAATCTGCTGTCCTTGCAAAGTAGAACCCAAGCAGATCTCTTATTGTTTCTTCTTCCATTGTTTCTTTGTATTTAAGAGCAACAGAATAGACTGTGTTAACCCAATCTTCGATATCTATCGTTCCAGTATGTGATACCCTTTTTATGACATCTTTGTCTAAATACTTCAGTCGATCTTTGCGGTCTTTCAAAATACCAATTGCCTTGTTTTTTAGATTGTCCAAGTCAACGGTTATATCTTCAAGTTGTTGAACTGGTGGAACACCATATACTTGCGCAGTTTCAACGGTTGTGACATTTTTCCAATGCTCTTCATATTCTATCATAAGTTCAAACAATGTTTGAACTACTTGGATGAACATACCTTCCAAATGTTTTCCAGGGTCCTTTGCATCGTGTATTTTTGCGCCAAGCGCCACCTGTACTGGCTTAAAACCAGATTCATTGATAGCAATTGTAGTCATCCATATATCTATTCCAAAACGTGCTACGTGGCTATTCCATACATCATTTGGTTTTGACAAATATGTCTTTATTAAATGGCTTCCAACACAAAAATCACCACCAATTGGCTGTCTTATCTTCAAACCATACAGTGAGGCAGTTAAGGGATAACAAACATTATTTGTAATTGTACCATCGTATTTATGTCTCTGATAAAGAGGCGCAACGTACTGAGTCTGATCAGAAAGCACAGGTCCCGATAGTCTTTCAATCCACCAAGGTTCGATACTTCTCAGGTCGGAATCAAGCATTACGAAGGCCTTTGCACTGACTTTGTTCGATACCTCAAATAATGCCCTCACTGCGCTACCTTTCCCTGAAATCCCTGTATACCTTATCGTGAGTTTATCTACACCAAGAGACTTTGAATTCATGAATACTTCTGGTGTGCCATCGGTTGATCCCCCATCTGAATTTACGATTAACCCCTTGAGTCCCATACTTTGAATGCCCTTAGCAGACATTTTAACAACATGCTCTATAGTTTCTGCATTGTTGAAACTTGGAATTCCAACTACGAGATCGTAATGTGATAAATTCTTTGGAATCTCGTTAACGTACGTCATATTCTCAACTCCCTTCTATTTAACGCAGCTTTTGGATTTCATCCAATTGCAGATTTCTAGTAGATAATCGTACACCCTTCTTTTAGCTCTTGCGTTGTTGAACTCTCTCAATATACCTCTCATCTGAACTGGTTTCTTGGGCAACAACAATTTTGAAATTTCAATTTCCAGAAGTTTCCGTTGAAGTGTTAGCAGTTTGTGCATTGATCTTATGTAATCACATTGAAGTCCATTCAAAACTTGTCCTTGGTGTTTTGAAGTTTCTAAGTTCTCCTTTTCTTTTTTTATCTCTTCTTCAATTTCTGCTGATAATTGCTTCAACGAATTTGATATATCAGCCTTTTTCTTTTCATCGACGGGAAATCTTTTCGAGAATCTAAATTGTGGGACTTCGATAAACGAAATTGAGGTGTTTCTGGCATTGGACATATCTTTTTGGGAATGTATTCGTTCAACATCAATGCAAATCACATCTTGTAACTCTTTCCTCGCTATTTCAAATGGTTGCAATCCACCATAACTAAAATTGAATGGATTGTACGTGATCACCATATCGCGAGAAAACGGTAGCCAAGGTGTGTCAACTTCGATCATCTTAACTGAAATATCCTTCTTTTTAGATGTGATACTTTCATTACTTACATTACTCTCACTATTCTCACTTTTAGTGTACCTAAACAGTATTGGAGGTTCATCAAAGAGAGTGAACCACTTGTACAATTCTTCAACCCTACTTTGTTCGCTCTGTCCATCCACGTATATTCCGATGTCGAATTCTAGGTCCATGTTATCGCATGATGCTTGTGGAACGTACATGAACGGACCTGCATCACCTGACCTTCCTTGAACATTATCCTTTGCTATCCACTCTACAGACCTTATGAATGTGATCTCAATATCACCACTGTCATCAACGCTGTATTCTCTAAGTGCCCTTGAAAAAAGTGAGAAAATTCCGTCCGATGATTCTATACCTACGAATCCCTGAAATGGAAATACACGATTCTCACCTATCTCTCTTGCAGCAAGAAGCATACTCTTCAATTCCTGCGGCAGATCTTCACCAAACAGATTTTGGTCTTTTCTTTCTCTCCTCACAATCTCAAAAGGCATCTTTGCAAATACGTTACCTTTTTGTTGGTGAGTTACTCCACGAAATGAAAGGACGTAATTTGTTCCTTTAGATCTTGTCTTTATCTTCCACTTTATCACAGGTGTTTCGTCAAATACTATCGTTTCTACGGTTTCTATCGATACTCTTGAATTTTCTGATCTTGTAACATCTTGAATCTGTCTGTGCAGTGATATAGTCATATTGTGTTCATCGATATACTGGATTTTGAGATGAGTAATCTTTGTCTCAAAATCTATGGCTCTCCGAGAAGTTGTGTAGGTATCTCCAGTCTCCTCGAACAGATTTAATCCACCAACTTCGAAGTTAGTCTCTGAATTTTGAGCATTTCTTGGCCATACTCTAAACTTATCTTGGAAATACGTCACCGTGTAGAAATTGTTTTCCCAAAAGGCCTTACCTTCTAAGTCACCTTCCTGCCACTTGCCATCCACATTGCTTATCGTATACAAGCTCTCTACCGAACTTATTCCAACTCCATCTGAAATTAGTTTGAAGCAATATTTCCCATTACTGCACCAGCTATTGTACGAAAAGTTAGAAAGGCTCAACGCATAAATGCCGGCTGGAAGATTCAAACTATCCATTATTGCCACAAGGTTTTCTCGTATCATATCTCTTGCCATATTTGAGAGCTTCTTAAAAGACCTCTCCATCGATGAATGGACATAGTCTATTCCAACACCGCAGATATTATCGTGAATCATATTCTTTATGTAAGTTCTCCAAAGTGGTTCACTATTGTCAACTCCAAGAACGGAGTCTAAGAATTGAACCACCTTGAGCAGCTTTTCTGTATAGTACGCTTGCTGTTTCAAATACACCCTCGTTGAAAGAGTACCTGGAAACGTGCAAGCATACTTACCACTTATGAGTTCTCCGTGCAATACATTCGCATTTGAAAAATCAATTTGGCTAAGGAGTTTACTTGGACTTGATAGCACAACATCTTTGCCCTTTAGAAATTTTTTGGGATTTTCTGGATGCACATCTAAATCGTACCCATCAAGTAATGGAATTTTCCCAGAATTAGAAAATGACTTTGATTTTTCTATCTCCAATTCGTACCTTTCCCTTGCAGCCTTTCTTGTTGAAGAAAGATTATACAGATTTCTGTATCCACCTATGAGAAACAATACCTTGCACTTTGTGCCATCCGAACCTTCCCAGATATTTTCAAATGCTGGCCTTTGATTTAAGTCACTAACTCCGCGCCATATAGTTGCGTATTCTACATCAAACATCTTCAGCAACTGCGGAATTTGGCCAACAAATCCAAAATTATCAACCATCCATGCTACCACATCTTCATTCGGAGCGTGATACGATTGCATATCTTTTTGTCCCAATTCGAGGTTTTTCAAAATAGTTAATTCAGAAGATATCCGAAAATCTATCTGTGCATAAAGCGGGCCGAGGATCAACTTTCCGTTGGCCACCAATTCCATTATGCGTTTATTCAGATCAGCATCCTTGCATGTCTTCAAGAAATCTTCCACAATAAGTGTCTGTCCATCGAGAACGTACACAAATTCTGTTTCAGCATTCTCTATTACTTTCTCAAGATTGCTGAAAAGTTTCAAGAGCCATCTATTAGTCACTTGAACAGGTGCAAACCACTCACGGTCCCAGTGGGTATGACAGATAATGTGACCTTCAATTTTCTCGCTCACAGGATTCTCTCCTCCGTCTCGGCATCGAAAAAGTGAAGTGATTCTGTTGAAACAAAAACTTCTATCTTTTTTCCTTCAGGCAAGACCAAATCATCCGGTAACTTAGCGGTTATTCTGCTCTTCGCATTCCCAACGTCGAGATGCAATATAGTCTCCGGCATTAGTCGTTCTATGAAATAGACGGTTGCTTCAAGGGTAATTGAGTCGCTGCCTTTTGGTGGTTCAAGTGATACATTCTCTGGCCTGATACCGACTATGACAGATCTATTGTTTATCCTTGATGGTATCTTGAATCTGACATGCTCAAACTTAGCATATTGTTGACCATTTTCTTCTACCACATCACATTTGAAAAAATTCATTTGAGGAGAGCCTATGAAACCTGCAACAAACGCAGTTGCAGGCTTTTTGTATATTTCTTCTGGAGTTCCATATTGAATGATTCTTCCACTGTTCATGACAGCAATTTTATCACCCATTGTCATTGCCTCAACTTGATCGTGTGTAACGTAAATCGTCGTTACCTTCAATTGCTCGTGCAACTTCTTTAACTCACTTCTCATCTTTACTCTAAGTAATGCATCCAAATTTGAGAGCGGTTCATCCATCAACAATACTTCTGGCCTATGCACTATGGCTCTTGCAACGGCAACCCTTTGACGTTGACCACCTGAGAGTTGAGACGGGTACCTACTCAACAATTCAGATATATTCAGCAAATCAGCCGCCCATTTTACTTTTTGCTCTATCTCTTCCTTGGAGAATTTTTTAAGCTTTAACGGATAGGCGATATTTTCTCTAACTTTCATATGAGGCCAGACTGCGTAACTTTGAAACACCATAGCTACATTACGGTCTTTAGGTTGAAGTCTGCTGACCTCCTTATCATCGAAATATATTTTGCCATCTGTCAATTCTTCAAGACCCGATATGCAGCGCATGAAAGTCGTCTTTCCACAACCAGATGGGCCAAGCAAGACCACGAAAGCACCATCTTCTATTTCTATACTTACTCCATCAAGTGCTCTTACTTCTCCGAAGTATTTCTTAACATCCTGAGAGACTACTTTAGCCAACTTACTCACCTTCCTTTCAGATAACGATCGTCAGTTCATTTCAGAGAAATCCCCCAAATAGAGATAAGATATTTCCTTATGATGAATATGAAAATGAGAGCGGGAATAGCCATGACGGTTGCCATAGCGTATTTGAAATAGTCGGGAGAGGCCATCGCAGTAGCCAATATATGTGCAGGTAACGTTCTATTCTGAATAGATAATATTGAAGCTGCAAAAGTTTCGTTCCACGACATTATAAATCCATAAATTGCAGATGCAGCCAATCCTGGAAGTGCAAGAGGCAACGAAATTCTCAAAAAAGCACCAAAACGAGTCAATCCAAATACCATACCCGCCTCTTCATATTCAATGAAAGTTGACGAGAATATACTTGATGTAAATATAACGACGAATGGAAGGATCATCGCTGCATGGGCAAGTGCTACTCCTAGAGCAGTATCAGTCAAATTAAGCCTCATATAGACGGTTACCAAAGAAACGGCGACAACGATCAACGGCAAAGAGCGCGTAAAAAGCATTGCAAGTTTTACACCATCTTTTCCCCGGAACGTATATCTTGCTATCGCATAACCGGCAGGGATTCCCAAGGCAAATGATATACCGATTGATATCAGTGCTACTTCTATACTTACGATCAATGCTCTAAAACCACCGAGCGTAAAGAGCAATTTGTTTATATGTTCAAGCGTTAGTCTTGATGGAAATATATGGGAATAATCGTAGAACTCAGAGGCAGGTGTTATTGAAGCAACAAAAGCCAAAAACATTGGTCCAAGGAAGAAACAAGCTATCAAAATAAACAGTAATGGATAAATTATTTTCATTGTTAAGCACCTTCCTCCTCGTATCTTGAGCGAATTGTTCTTATGTAAAACCAACCAACAACAAACGTCAACACTGCAATTATCAATGCATACGCACTTGCAACGTTCTTATTGTTCATGAATACGTACCAATAATAGGTCTCACCGGTGAGTACAGTTATATCTCTACCAGCTAACAACCAAACAACACCGAAAAGCTGAAATGCGAAAAGTGTTCTAATCAGCAATGCTGAAAGGATTGCTGGCTTAAGCAGGGGAAGAGTAATCTTCCACAATCTCTGCCATGAATTGAAGCCAAAAACTTCCGCTGCTTCCAGGTATTCTTTGTTTATCGACTGCAATCCAGCTAGTATCATCACAAAAACTAAAGGCGTCGCACGCCATATTTCTGTTATTATTATGACTAACATCTCTCTTGACTTGAACATGTAACCAAAAAAATAGATGGGGCGCTCAATCCAGTTGATGGATAGTAATATTCTATTTAAATAACCATTCGGTGCAAAGATAGAATAACTTATCAAAGCAGCTGTGATATCACTCAACGCAAGTGGTGAGGCTATTATATACAACAACGTCTGATAACCTTTGAACTTCTTGTTTACCAAAATAGCTAAGAATATCGAAAGTGCTAATTGTATGGGGATACAGATCGCAGCCAAGAGCAGAGTATTCAGCACGGCATTTTGGAAATCTTTCGTCGAAATTATCATCTTAAAATTGCCCAGCCAACCCTCATCACTTTCAAATGCAAGTTGTGCTGTTCCGATAATCGGGAGGCCCATGAATACAATCAAGTATATTAGGCTAGGGGCTAACAAGAGCCAAGGTATAAACTGTTTCTTCACATGGATTTGAGTCATCGCCTTTCATCTCCCTTCATGGGGCATGAACAATACAATACTCCATTTTCTATATGAATGCAGGTGTTTCCACCTGCATTCGCATTCTGATTGCTTGATAATTTTTCACTTAGGTATTGGTCTACTAATCTATAGGAATCCCAGCTTGTTTGTAGAGTTTTGAAAGTCTCTGGCTAAGTTCCGTTACCACTTTTGACGCAGATTCGTTGCTAAATACGATTCTGTTGAACGCCGTTCTATATATCTCATTGAATTCACCGCCATACTGACCAAGTCCCGGTGCTATGCATACGATGCTATCAGCTGCTGAAGACTGTGCAACCACTCCTTGCGTCAATATCTTGAGAGCTCCTTCTGGCATAGCTTCCGAAGCTTCTTGTATCACGGGGAAGAAGCCAACACTTTCAAGAATTGCAACTTGCGTCTTTGGAGAGGTTAAGAAATCAATCAGTTTTGCACTTTCATCCATACTTGCTCCCTTTGGTATTGCTAATCCAGTGAGCACAACGAGATATCCTCTGCCCTTTGGCCCACGTGGAACAGGTGCTATTACAAAATCATTTGGTCTTTCGACAACTGCTTGTTTTACCCTTGCAGTATGATCCCAGGCAATCATGACCTCATTTCTTAATAGAGGTTGATCCATGTTATCCCAAGTTGTACATGCCGGGTGTACATATTTGAAAAGATCCTTTAGGTATGCCCACATCACAAGTGCCTCACCACTGTTGAACTTGCTCGCTTGTGTGCCAGTGTAAGATGGATATATACATCCATGCAAGAATCTATGCCACAAACTCTTTGGACCAAGTGGGAACCCTAATTGTGGCATCTTCGTTTTCTCCATCAAATTCTTCGACCAAGCAAGTAGTGCATCGTACGTCCACTTCCCCGTTCCATTCATCACATCTTCCTTTTTCAGACCCGCCGGCAAATAGTCAAACGCCTTCTTGTTTATGGCCATGACATACGTCGCTTGAATCCAAGGAATGAAAACTTTTTGACCGCCTTGGTAGGAATATTGCTCAAACGTTTTTATAAATGTTCTACCTGGAATAGTAACATTCTTCAAATCTTCAAAAAGTCCTTCCGCCGCCATCATATACAGATTGGCTTGTAAATCTGCAACTAAGTTGATCGTTATCTTTCCAGTCTTGTGTTCTGCCTCTAATCTGGAAAGAAGATCAGGATACTCGAAATTCAACAGTTCTACCGAGATGCCAGAACTCTTAGAAAAAGAAGATATTTGGTTGAGCAAAAATTCCCTTTCAGCTACGGGAGTCATCTGCGTAGAACCGAACGTTACTTTCGCATATACCGGAGCTACAAAAACAAAAACCATCAAAACAGTAACCGCAAGGACCATATAGAACTTTTTCATAGTTACACCCTCCCTTCCCGTTGTGTAGAAAATTTTTTTCAAATATAATCATGTGATAAAAATTTTTTACACCACATGTATATCAATTTTCTTTTTATATTCCAAACCGAGAATTCGCTGCCTGTTAATACCATTAAGGCTTTAGAAGACTAAATCATCGAAAATTGAAAGATATCGAATAGTTTCTAATAATTCCGTGTTTGTAAATTTTGATTGATCTTATCTCGTTTTTAGAATAGAATATTGTTGGTTGGAATAGATTAAGAATGAGAGGTGGGGACCTATTGGAACCATTAGCTGCTGTCAGTTTACCAATACCAGCAAGGCCTTTTTTGAAGTGGGCCGGAGGAAAGGGGCAATTACTTGATATTTTTGAAAAGTTTTATCCGGTTCAACTTAGGAAGGGACATATAAAAAAATACATAGAGCCCTTTGTTGGTAGCGGGGCTGTATTATTCAACGTCTTACAAAATTACAAGATAGAAAGTGCCTACATATTTGATATTAATGAAGATCTGATAAATACATACATTGTAATTAGGGACAATGTTCGAAGTTTAGTGGATGAGCTTTCGAAATTAGAACAGGGATTTTTAAAACTAAATGAAGAAGATCGCAAAGAATTTTATTATCAGGTCAGAAATGTATATAATTCCTACGATGCAAGAAATAATGATTTGAACATCAAACGAGCAGCGCAGTTCATTTTTCTGAATCGTACATGTTACAACGGACTTTATCGTGTCAATCGTTTGGGACTCTTCAATGTACCATTTGGAAATTACAAGAATCCGACCATATGCGATGAGAAGAACTTGTGCGCTGCGAGTATGTTGCTTCAAAAAGTACACATATTTGTTGGTGATTATACTGAAAGTGCACGATATATTGACAAAGATACTTTTGCTTATTTTGATCCACCGTATAGGCCACTTAGCATTACATCGAATTTCACGTCTTATAGTAAGTACGATTTTACGGATGAACAGCAGATTCAACTTGCCCATTTTTTTGAAGAGATGAATGAGAGAAGTGCATTTCTCATGCTTAGCAATTCTGATCCAAAAAACGTCGATTGCAATGACAATTTTTTCGATAAATTATACGAGAATTTCCACATTCATAGGGTAAGAGCTCGACGGATGATTAATTCCAAATCTGAAGGCAGAGGGTTTGTAAATGAAATACTTGTCACAAACTACGCGGTAATGTGAGGGGAGAAGAGTAGCATGAAATATACAGATCTTTTTGAAAGGAAAATAAACTGCACAAATGCAGATGAAGTATTTGAGTATTTGGTTAACCATACAAAAGAAACAATAAAAGGATGGGATTTTTTTGTTGCTTGGGAAAAAGTTTTGAACAATGTTGGGAAAGTTGAAGTTACGTTGAATATCTTGAACTATCTTGTTGGTAAGAAGAATGTAAGAAACGAATTCAAGATGTTAGTTAGTAGATACCCAGAAATAGTTGAAGTGCTTCCAATGTTACTAGCTTTGCGAAAGAAAAATGACGATTTTAGTGTTAAAGTTATTGAGCCACTCGAAGACAACGTGCTCAATTATAAGGAATATAAATTCGACAAAAAATGTGTATATACAACAGAAGAAGTAGAAGCATTAGCCGAATTTGCAGAAAAGAGTGGACTTCTCAGAATATTTGAAAACAACAATATAAAATGTGTTGAAGATTATGTTCTTGGAGTCGAAGTTGGACTTGATAGCAACAGTAGAAAAAACCGAACAGGCCATCATATGGAAATGATAGTCGAGCTATTTATTAAAAAATTATGTTCAGTTCACAGTTACCGTTACATTGCTCAAGCAACGCCTAGCAAAATCCATGAAAAGCTCGGATATCAGGTATCGATTGATAAATCAGAGCGTTCATTTGATTTTGCAATAGATAATGGTAAAAAGTTGTACATCATCGAAACTAACTACTACGAAGTTAGTGGTTCAAAACTTAAATCCGTTGCTGGGGAATTTGTTACTTTATTTGACCTCATAAAAAGACAAACACCGGAGCATGGTTTTATTTGGATTACAGATGGAACTGGTTGGAAGGCCTCCAGAAAATCGCTTCGAGAAGCTTTTGATAAAGTAGACTATATACTCAATCTTGATATGGTAGAGAACGGTATCCTTGAAGAAATAATATCAAAAGGCTTGTAGATATTTGTTGAAAAATTGTTTTGAAATTTCTGGAAAATATGTTTAGTGATAATCATGCTACCACCACTTTGAACTAAATTTGTATTTTTTAATTTCGATTTGATCTGAAGGTTTTTCAAAAACGAAAATGTGCTCGTGTTCGATCAAGTAAAAGTCATATTCTTTTCCATTCCAGTTCTCACGAGTGCCTTTCATATTCCACTGTATTTTTATAATATCTTCTTTTAATACAAATTCACAATCCAAAAATGTTTCCATTACTCGCAATGCGATGGGTATGTAGTGTTTATACTTACGGGTATCGCCGATTAAAATTGCACATACCTTGCCCGGTTTCAGAACTCTAAAAGATTCTCTCGCTACAACTTTCATTCCGTCCATGAATTCATCAAATGACAACTGAGAAAGGTCATCTTCCAATTTCTTAGTCTTTGTATATGTAATTATATTTGCATAGGGTGGATGAGTTGCTATAAAATCTATCGTGCAATCATCTATCTTATCTAGGTTTCTTGCATCTCCACAATATGTTTTTATAGTTGGCTCAACATAATCGGGGAATAAAGGACTGTAATAAAAGTTTAAACGATCTCTTGCAACCATAACTGCGTCAAGGTTGATATCCAAACCTATTGCATTTCTTTCCAATAACTTTGCTTCAACTAACGTTGTACCACTACCCATCATTTGATCAAGAATCCAATCTCCTTTTTTCGTATATTTTAAGATCAAGTTTCTAGGGATGTATGGTGACCAATTTCCTCTATAATTCCCTTGGTGAGTAGCCCATTTGCCTCTGTCTGGAAAACTCCAAACTGTTGTCTTTTCTAATTTGTAATCACTCGGTGGACCATATGATTTTATAATCCAGTTTACACCTAATTTTATTTCTACATCTTCAATAGTTACCGCCGAATGTTCGTTCACAAATTTCTTGTAGTCTTCATACGTTATTTCTGTCATAGTCCTAAGAATTTTACTAGTCTTTGCAGTCTGTTCAACTGCCATAATGAATCATTCCTCCTATGAAGAATTATGTTTCATTTATCTTGATTCTTAAAAACTCTTCTCTCTTCTTGCTTGATTACTTACAATCTTCTTAACATAATAGTGTGTCTATAACATCGATTATAGTATAACATAAAAAGACTGTAGGCTTTCTACTTTTCTCTTTCATTTGTCTTGATAATATTCAAAACGATTCTCGGATGTGATAAAATAATATAGCTTACTATAGCTTGTATTGTAGCAACGGCATTGTGAATATTGTGAATTTTGAAGGGAGCGAATTGTGTTGAAAGTCTTTTCAATAGATACGTCAACATCACGTGTAGTGGCTTGTTATTTCGATGATGACATGAAGTGCTCAATTGAGTTGGAAACGAAGGCAAAACACGGAATTCAGATTTCTCAAGTGATTAAGAAGATGCCAGAGGTGAATTTTCGCGATCTCGATTGTGTGGGCATAGGCATTGGACCTGGAAGTTTGACGGGACTTCGTGTTGGTATTGCGTTTGCAAGTGGATTGGGTGTGGGAAAGAAATTTGTGCAGATAAATTCGCTGAAGTTGATCGCTTCAAATCTTGAGTTCTATGAAGGTTACATTGTCGTTGTCAGAAAGGCTCGGGAGGGTTATCTGTACGGTGGAGTTTATCATGGGGACAGCAGTGGAAGGCTTGTGGAGATCGAACGTCCGTTCATAGATGACGTGGAATCGATAAGAGAGAAGATAAGTTGTTACGAGCCGAAAGTCTGCATCGGCGATGGTGCAGAATTTTTCGAGCAGAGATTGGAATCAACAGATTACAACTTTCCAAGTGCCCGGAAGTTGTTCAAGTTAACTGTAGAAGAGATTGAAAAGGCGAATTTCGTCGAGTTAGTTGAACCTTTGTACTTGCAAAAGAGCATAGCGGAATTGAATTTCGAAAAGAAACAAAGAGAGTCTAAATAGTCTAAATGAAGTTAATGGTAACTAAGAGGTGAAGTTGGTGGCTCAGAATTTGTTTGGTAATGTCAAGTTGACACCCATGATGAAACAATATCTGGATATAAAGGCAAAGTACAAAGATGCGATCTTGCTCTTTCGTCTCGGCGATTTTTACGAGGCTTTTTTCGATGATGCGGTAACTGTTTCAAAGGTGCTGAACATAGTGCTCACAAAAAGGCAGGATTCGCCGATGGCCGGTATCCCGTACCACGCACTCGATAATTATCTGAAAAAGCTCGTTGAAAACGGTTACAAAGTTGCGATTTGCGATCAGATGGAGGACCCGGCGACCGCTAAGGGGATAGTGAAAAGAGAAGTGACGCGCGTCGTCACTCCGGGAACGATTATCGAAGATGAGATGCTCAGTGTGGAGAACAACTACATGATGTCTCTATACGAGACAAAAGATGGTATGGTCATATGTGTTTTGGTTGATACGTCTACCGGAGAGGTGATCGTAACGAACATGGACAACGTTGATGGTGTGTATGACTTTGTACAAACTCATCGCGTCTCGCAGATCATCTGCCCGGAATCGCTTTACCCAAAGCTGACGGAATTGAAAAATATCTTCATCGATAAATTGGATGAATGGTACTATTCCAACGAAGTACAAACGATAAAAGAAGCGTATGGATTAGCTTCAATAGATCATTTTGAATTGGGGGAATCAGTCAAGCCACTCGGTGCAACGATAAAATACCTCCAGTACACGTTGAACAAGCAAGCAAAGTTGAAAACACCGCGCATACTCGAGGAATCCATATACATGACGTTGGATGCTACGACTGTAGAGAACCTCTCGCTCATTCCGGGCGAGCGTGGAAAGAATTTGTACGACGTGCTAAACAAGACAAAAACACCGATGGGTGCAAGGCTTCTAAAGTGGGTCATATTACATCCACTGAAGGCCAAAGAAGAGATTGCCAAAAGGCTTTCTATGGTCGAGGCATTCTACGAAGATTCACTACTCACCAACGAGGTTAGGGAATACCTTGATGGTGTTTACGATTTGGAGAGGATAATTAACAGACTCGAATACGATAGTGCAAAGCCAAAAGATTTATTGAGCTTGAGAGCAACACTCGAAGCGATCGAACCGATCGCAGATGCGCTCTCCACCAATGAGAGCCTGTCGCCTTTGCTACAGAACTTACCAGATTTATCGAATGTTAAAGAGATAGTGACAACTACATTGTACGAAGAGATAAATAGTGAGCTTGGCGAAGGCAAGGTCATACGTGAGGGTGTCTCGAAAGAATTAGACGAGTATAGAGACCTCCTCCATCATTCGAATGAAAGATTGAAAAAATTTGAAGAGACCGAACGGGTGAGGACGAATCTGCAAAAACTGAGAGTCGGATACAACACCGTGTTCGGCTATTACATAGAAATCCCAAAGGGTCAAGCGAAGGATGCACCGAGCGACTACGTTAGAGTGCAGACGCTCGTTAATGCAGAAAGATATACAACACCACAACTCAAAGAATTTGAGCAGAAGATCCTCTCGGCGAGGGAGAAGGTAGATGAGCTCGAACACGTGATCTTCAGGCAACTGTGCGATGCGTTGAAATCACAAACTCCTCAAATGCGAGTGTTATCTGAAACGATCAGCTGGATCGATATATACATAGATTTTGCGTATGTTGCCAAGCAGTATGGCTACGTAAAGCCTGAGATATCTGAAGATGGTTCTACCATCTTTGAAGTGTTGGAAGGTAGGCATCCAGTCGTTGAACGATTCGTTCCAGAATTCGTGCCGAACGATATATTCATGGACAAGAGCTTGAGGATGTTCATCCTCACAGGACCGAACATGAGCGGAAAGAGTACGTACATAAGACAGGTGGGCTTGATAGCGTTGATGGCGCAGATTGGTTCTTTTGTACCTGCAAGGCGTGCAAGACTACCAATATTCGATAGGATATTCACTCGCATGGGCGCAAGGGATGATATCTCAACTGGTAAGAGCACATTTCTAACCGAGATGAATGAAGTAGCACTGATTTTGTCAAAGGCAACGGAGAGGAGCTTGGTTTTGCTCGATGAAGTGGGGAGAGGAACAAGCACTTTCGATGGAATAAGTATTGCGTGGGCAATGAGTGAGTACATATACAACGAATTGAGATGTAAGACGATCTTTGCAACGCATTTTACGGAATTGACCGAACTTGCAGATATATATCCCGGTATAAAGGACCTCACGATCGATGTGAAAGAGACAGATGAAGGTGTGGTATTCCTACACAAAGTTGTGGAAGGCGTTGCAGATAGAAGTTACGGTATAGAAGTAGCGGCAATTGCAGGTTTACCTGAGAGCATAGTTGAACGGGCAAGACAAATACTTGACGTTATATCGGAAAAGAGCGAGGTTGAAAAGAAGATAGGTATACTGAAAGAAGGACAGATGAAAAAACTGAGATCGATGAAAAAATCTGTCCCAGAGGGACAGATGAGATTGTTTTAATCTTAGATTATTGAAATTCCGGACCTTTGATGAAGAATATTATGACCACTGCAAAGACTTATGTGATTTCTAAACCGATTTTTATACATATCATCAACTTTCTATTTGTGCTAAAACTCAAACCTCAGTATCAAGGGCTCACTTAGTCTATTCTTATTTGCTTATTTGTGCCAGATTTAAAGATTCGAGCGTTAAGGAGGATTAGTGCATGGACTATTTCGTCGCTTTATTTTTGATAGTTATCATAGTTAGAACCATTTGGGAGATTGTTATCGATCTTATCAACTTACGATATTCAACAGGGACAAACGCTAAGATTCCAAATATTTTAGAAGATAAGATTTCTACAGAAGATTTTGAGAAATCAAAAAAGTATTTAAAAGATACGACTTACTTTGGTATCGTGGGAAGTTTAGTAAGTTTGACTGTCGATATCGTATTCGTTCTAAAACTCTTCCCCGTTTTAGAACACGCTCTTTCCGGAAAATGGTCTCTACCTATCCAAGCACTTTTATTCTTCGGAATTTATACTTTGATTGATTATCTCGTGGGTTTACCATTCAGCATTTATTCCACTTTTGTTATAGAGGAAAAGTATGGTTTCAATACTACCAAACCGAGGTTGTTTTTTAGAGACCAGATACTGAATGTACTTCTGACTGTATTGCTTGGCATACCAGTTCTATTAGTCCTTATGTGGTTGTTGAGTTATCCAATTTGGTGGTGGCAAGTTTCGTTGTTTGCAATTGCTCTTGTTGTATTCATCTCGTTCGTTCAACCAGTGTTTATAGCACCACTTTTCTATAAATTTAGTAAACTGGAAAACGAAGAACTAGAAAGAAAGTTGAGAGCGTTATTGGAAAAGGCAAAAGTTAAAGTGCCAAATATATACAAAATCGATGCATCGAAAAGGACGAAGAAGCAGAATGCCTATCTTACAGGGATAGGAAAATCAAGAAGATTGGTTCTTTTCGATACAATACTCACTTATTCAGATGATGAAATTCTCGCAATCGTAGGACACGAATTGGGACACCATGTGAGAAGACACATCCCAAAGCTAATTTTAACGAATTCAGTTTACATTACACTCATTCTCTATCTTACAAATCTTGTTTACGATTTCATCAAAGCAAACAACGTTTTCGGTGTGTCACAGCCATATACAGTCTTCTCATACGCTTTGATGTTTATAACCTCCATCATTTTCTTTGCAGAGCCAATAACTAATTACTTTTCAAGAAAGATGGAGTACGAAGCGGATGAATACTCAGCAAAATTGATCGGAAGTCCACAACCACTGATTTCATCTTTGAAAAGACTTGTGAAAGAGAATCTCTCAAATCCAAATCCAGCACCGATTTACAAAACTTGGCATTATACTCATCCATCACCTGAGGAGAGAATAAAAAGGTTGATGGAACTGCAAAATTGAGCGGAACAAAGTAATGGGGAGCGGCACAATTTTTCCTGCCAAATATGATATAATTAAATTGGTCAATCGATCAAAATCTAATGCATCTGGAGGTCAATATGAACGATATAACCAACCCACACGATGCCTTCTTCAAACTCATGTTCGGTGATATCGAAGTAGCCCAAGATTTCTTGCAAAACTACCTACCAACTGAAATCGCCAAAGCTGTTGACTTGAAACATTTGACTAAAGAGAACAACAGCTACATAGACGAGCAATTCAAAGAAAGCTTCACAGATATGCTCTACAAGACAAAGATAAATGGTAAAGATGGATACATCTACTTTCTCTTCGAGCACAAGAGCTATCAGGATCCATTAGTAATCTTACAACTGTTGAAATACATAGTGAGGATATGGGAAGAGAAATACGATAGAAAGACGAACAGATTACCGATAGTCATACCGATGGTGATATACCACGG
>DPXZ01000150.1 GCA_003526765.1 Fervidobacterium sp. | reverse complement strand
GCATTGGATCAAGCACGAATATCTCACTATTGCTATTTATTCTTGGGAGTTTAAAATAATAGTCTACTGCTCTAAGCGTCTCTGGATCACGATATATACCGATATGACCTACAGATGCATTCGGCAAAAGTTCCAATATGCCATCGACCATACCTAAACCTGCTCTGAGTATCGGTACTATCACTATGTCTTTGTCGTTTATACAGTAGCCCTTTGCCTTTTCAAGTGGGGTCTCTACTTCTATTTCGTACACCTCAATATGTCTCGTTGCTTCGTATGCTATGAGTAACGTGATTTCTCTGAGTAATTCTCTGAATTCTTTCGGACCTGTGTCGATTTTTCTCATGATTGTCAACTTGTGCTTTATCAAAGGATGATCAACAACGTACAACATATATTATCCCTCCACGTTTTAAATTATGCCAAGTTCTTTGAGCTGTTGCTCTATATCGTACTGGATAAGTTTGGGTATGATTAAATCCAAATTTCCATCCATCACAGCTTGAAGATTGTATATCGTAAGGTTTACTCTGTGATCAGTTACTCTGTTCTGTGGAAAGTTGTACGTTCTTATCTTCTCGCTTCTCTCACCACTGCCTATTTGATTCTTCCTTTGTGAGGAAACTTTTTCGTCTTGTTCTCTTCTCGCCAATTCGTACAATTTCGCACGTAGGACCATCATCGCCTTGTCCTTGTTTTGGTGCTGGGATCTTTCAGATTGGCAAGTTACCACTATCCCGGTTGGGATGTGCGTAATTCTTATAGCTGACTCTGTCTTGTTCACGTATTGCCCACCAGCGCCAGATGCTCTGTACGTATCTATTCGCAAATCTTTCGGGTCTACGAAAACGTCAACATCTCTAATTTCTGGGAGCACTGCCACCGTTGCAGTTGATGTGTGTATTCTTCCACCAGATTCTGTAACGGGAATTCTCTGCACTCTATGTACGCCACGTTCGTATTTCATATAGGTGCCACTGTTTTTCCCTTTTATCCTAACAACAACCTCTTTGTATCCACCAAGGTCTGATTTACTCTCATCGAGGATTTCATACGACCAGTTCTTAATCTCAGCATACCTTAGATACATTCTAAGAAGATCTCCTGCAAAAAGTGCGGCTTCATCTCCACCTGTTCCAGCACGGATTTCAAGGAATACATTTCTGTCTTTGAACTCATCCTCTGGTAAAAGTAATGTCAATATTTCATTAGCCAGCGATTCCGCTTTTTCATCTATCTTCTGTATCTCTCCTTCACTTCCAGGTTCTTCTTTCCATAATTCCTTTTCGTCCAGAAGTTCAAAATATTCATTTATCAGTGAGTCAATTTCTTTGAATTTGGTAAAATCGGATGAAACTTTTATCATATCCTTCAATTCGAGATTTTCCATCAATCTCTTTTCCAGTTCTTCTATACTACTCTTTGTCCACTCTTTGATACTTTCCATCAAATTCCTGTCCATCCTATCTTCTTTGCCACCTCCTCAGGTTCCCTAGCAAAGTCAACAACCGTCTCTTTCGAAATTATGTTGGAAAAATACGCTTTCAAGAGCGCATCATCGAACAATACATTTCCTTGCTTTTGAGCAGTCTGCATGATACTCTCTATTTGGTGTATCTTCCCTTCTCTTATCAGGTTTTTGACTGCCATGTTTGCTACAAGCACCTCAACTACTGGAACTAGTCCTGTACCCTTTTTTGGAACCAATCTTTGAAATACGACACCGATCAACGTATTCGCTAATTGAAGTGAGATTTGTTTTTGTTGGTGGGCTGGAAAGACGTCAACGATTCTCTCAGGTGCCGTTGCCGCAGAGTTCGTGTGGAGTGTGGCAAGTACCAAGTGACCAGTTTCTGCAGCGGTGAGTGCAAGTGCTATCGTTTCCAAGTCCCTCATTTCTCCAACAAGTATGATGTCCGGGTCTTGCCTGAGTGCATATTTAAGACCGTCGCTAAAACTTTGAGTGTCCCTCCCCAATTCTCTCTGATGTATCAGTGAATTCTTGTTCTCAAAGACGTATTCTATAGGATCCTCTATCGTTATTATGTGGTATGCGTACTTCGAATTGATATAATCGATCATCGCAGCTAACGTTGTAGATTTACCACTGCCTGTTGGTCCTGTCACTATGACTAGTCCAGAATCTTTATCACAAAAATCCTTCAGAACAATTGGAATGCCAAGCTCTTCAAAAGTCCTAATCTTCTTCGTAATGATCCTCAATGCAAGTGCCGGATTACCTCTTTCATAGTACAAATTTGCCCTTATCCTAACATCTTCAAATCCAAAAGAAAAATCAGTCTCCTTATTTCTGTTCTCTATATCACTATCTCCGAGCAAGTGTTCTATGATACTATTTAAATCATTAACTGTAAGCGCTGGATAGCCTTGCATCCTTAACAAATATCCGTCTACCCTAATTATTGGTGGATTGTTTACGGACAGATGTATATCGGTGGCTCTGGCTGATTTAGCCTTTAGTATTATATCGTAAATATCAAACATGCAATCACCTCATTCGATAAAGTAGTCTACTAATCAAAAATCATCCAAGTGGACCAAATAGCATTTTCAGTTTTTCAACAACTGGGTCTTGTATCTCGCTTGATATTTCAACTATGACTTGCCTGTTTAGTCCGGTCTTGTTTTTGTAAAGAATCGCTATTTCGTCTTTCTTTTCTTTTATGATTTCATAGCTGAACTGTTTGGATTCATCAAAGACAATCCTAATGGAATCTTCATTTTCGTACACGGTCGCCAAAGAGAGACCTACGAATATTGACAAATCTCCGTTTAATTTTAAATCTTCCAATACTGCTTTAGTTGCGACTCCAAATTGCTTATTCTCACTATCACTATCTTTCTCGTTCGGTACATTCTGACTATTCTCTTGTGACTGTGAGAACTTCTCTGAAAATTGTTCCACTTTTTGCTCACTCGGGTTGATAATTGAAGTGTGATCAATAAATCTTGTTGCCTTATCTACCGTTTTATCAAGAACATCTTTGGAGGTATCATCTGAATTTGGCTTCATATTTGAAACGGTATTGACTTCAGCAATTCGATTTCTACCATCACTTGATTCAGTGTTTTTGACGATATTCTTCGTTTCTTTCTCCGTAAATTGTTTTGAAATGTCTGAAATGTTTGAAACATTTATACCCTTTCCCAATTTTGGTTGAACAGCTGATTGAAGTTTCTCCACAAGATTTGCGAATAGAAGTTTTGCAATCAAAAGCTTCTCTTCACCATATTTTAGTTCCTTCATTATTCCAAAGAACTCCATCGACAAATTCGTCATTAAATTAGTCTTTTTTTCGAGTGAATATTCGATGAGCTGATTTAGAAATGTGTCGTAGTCTCCCCTTTCGATATAGACTTTCTCAGTTATGTCAAGTACGGTGTGTAGATCTCCTTCCAATATGGCATCTACAAATTTGCTTACAATTTCCTCGCTAACTAATC
Organism: Fervidobacterium sp.; assembly: GCA_003526765.1. Lineage (GTDB taxonomy): Bacteria > Thermotogota > Thermotogae > Thermotogales > Fervidobacteriaceae > Fervidobacterium. Next base: position 5,804 of record DPXZ01000150.1, on the reverse strand, counting down.
CCAGTGCCTCATCAACGGCTTGTGCTGTTACTTCTCCGCCTGTGTATCTAATGACCTGTTCAAGAATTGATAATGCATCGCGAAGACCGCCAGATGCTCTTTTTGCAATTTTCACCAATGCGTCATTGCTTATGTCGAATCCTTCTATCGCAGAGATTTCTTTCAGCCTATTTACTATTTCCTCACTTGGAATGTTTTTGAATTCCAAAACCTGACAACGGGATGTAATAGTTGGTGGAATCTTCTCCGGATTAGTTGTGGCAAGTATGAATACAACATGTGATGGCGGTTCCTCTAAAGTCTTGAGTAACGCGTTGAAAGCCTCGCGTGTCAGCATGTGCACTTCATCTATTATGTACACTTTGTACTTACCCATTGCTGGGCTGAAGTTAACACCATCTCTTATTCTTCTTATTTCGTCTATACCTCTGTTTGAGGCCGCGTCTAATTCTATCACGTCGAGATGTGAACCATTGTCTATGGCTTTGCATGAAGCACATTCGTTGCAAGGTTCAGAAAATTGATTCTTCTCACAGTTTAGCGATTTTGCAAGCAATCTTGCAGTTGTTGTTTTTCCCGTACCACGCGGACCTGCAAAGATGTAAGCATGTGATATCATTCTTTTCTCAAGTGCATTCTTAATTATCCTCTTTATGTGTTCTTGACCAACGATTTGTGAGAATTGAACAGGACGGTATTTTCTATACAGTGCTTCCATGTGATTTTTCACCTCAGAATCTGCTTGTATATTTGGATTGATGGATTAACCTCAGATATTTTGCTCAATTAGATATTTCTCTTCTATCAATTTCATTATTTTTTCTTTAGCTTCATCTTCCGCAGCATCTATCCATATTGCATTCTTAAACCTTCTCAGGTAGATAATCTGCCTACGTGCATAATGGCGGGTATTGCGTTTTATAAGATGTATAGCTGTTTCAATGGAGTATACGCCATCCAAGTAATCGATGATCTCCTGATACCCTATGGTCTTGAATGCTTCCGGACTCTTACCATATTTTGAGATCAGTTCTTTCACTTCGTCTATCAAGCCATATTCTATCATCTTGTCGACTCTGCTATTTATTCTTTTGTAGAGCTCTTCTCTCTCGCGGTTTATAACTACCAATGTAAAATCCTCGTTTGATTCTCTTGACTGCTGACTTTGAAGTTCGGAAATCCGTTTGCCAGTTTTGAGATAAACTTCCAATGCTCGTATTGTCCTCTTTGTGTCTTGGAAATGTATCCTGGAAGCTGCCTGTGGATCGAATTCTTCAAGCATCTTTCTCAGAATTCCCGGTTCTTGTTCGTTCAACTGGTTGAGTTCTTTTCGTATGTTCTCATCCCTCGGTACACCTTCAAAAAAACCTTTTACCAGTGCATCGATGTAAAGCCCGGTTCCACCAACGTATATGGGAATCTTTCCTCTCCGAACCACATCCATTTCTATTTCCTTTGCCATTTTTTGATATAGAAAAGCATTAAAATATTCGGAAGGTTCCACTATATCTATCATATGATGTTTAACAGAAACAAGTTGGTAGGGGTCAGGCTTGGCTGTACCAATATCCATGTATTTGTATACTTGTCTAGAATCCATCGATATGATTTCTATGGGCAGCTGCTGTGCTATGGCCACAGCCAACTCGGTCTTGCCTGAACCAGTTGGGCCGGAGATTATAAATCTGTGCATCAAAAAACTCCTTTCCATTATTCAACTTTCAGTTCTATGTTAACATTGTTTGCCTTCATATCGTTATTTTCAGTATTTATAACTGCATCAGAGGCTGTCATCTTTATACCTTTTTTAGCATCGTTTATTACAACAGCTCCAACTAATGTAAGTTCTCCCTTTTTCTTATCATAATCAAATCTATCACTAACTGTCGTGACATCACCTTTTGTAATATTGACACCACCCTTTTTCGTACCACTGTATCTGTCATTATCCAAGTCATAATTCACACTATCGGCTATTATTGTTATCTTTTCATTACTCTTCGTATCGACTATCGTAACTACTGCGTTTGTAAGAACTCCCGTCCTATTATCAAGATCATACGTCATCTTATCTGCGGTTGCACTACCACCATCGAAACTGAATTCAGACTTTACTGGAATATCTACATTTCTCCATTTGTCGCCAACTTTTCGTACATACATCTCAGTAGTCTTTACGCTTACTTTATCTTCGTCTATATTGACGAATACTCTACCTTTGTAATATATAACATCACTTTTTGGTTCAACATAGTCAGCAGAGACTCTAACAGTTTTCGACTTCTTTGTACTTGTTGTTGTCGTGGTTGTCGATGTTTGTGCAAAAATAACAACTACGGAAAGTAGTATCATCAAAATTGTGATGCTAAGAATCCTTCTACTCTTCATACCCATACCTCCTATGACTCTTAAACGGTAAGACTTTCAACCATTTTCTTACCAGCAAGGTAAAAACGATTGCTTATCACACTGAAATTCTTTGAATCAAAGACCTGTATCGAAGTAGAGAACTTTGCCCTGTTTGAACGGTCTTTAATAAATTTGACTGTCCTTGAGAAAGTTGATAGCAGGAGATAATCAGAAGCCCTTTGGGGAATAAAAGAATTGAGCCAATCTATGTATATTATACCATCTCCTTCCGGAATTCCAAACACCCAAGCAAGAGAAAGATAATCATCTATCGGTGAAAAGTCTATTGGATACGTCAACGCTCTTGATATCACATCTATAGAGTTACCAGTCAATATCTCTTCTTTCTTTTGAGCCATGTTGAATGCGTGGACCTTTACTTTGAAGTTATCAGTAATCTCAAATTCTGGGACCCATTTCTGGATAAATTCTCTAAGTTTAGCATTTCCTTTTGTATCTTCTTCTTGGTTTTTAATCTTCTTTTGAACATTATACAAGAGCGTTATACTACTCCCAATACTTGACAAGGATGGATTAGAAACAGACTTGAAGATTTTAAAAGCCTCTTGCCACATTTTCGATATTCTCATATAAGCTGTGCTTGCATCATATTGCCAAAGTACGGCAGGGATGCAAGAAAAGCCACAACAGTGAATTTCAAAAAAATCATTATTACTCTCAGATCCTTCAAACTCTTGCAGTGCCTTCAATAATCCAACTGCACCCAGATATTGAATTATATCACCGCCTAAGGAAATTCTCAAATTCATCTCTCCTATCCATAGCAATTTTTAAAGCTTCATTATAGATCGATTCATATCTTTCAAATTCACTCCATTCTGCCTGTACTGGATAATCAAAAACAAAATCTGCTATTTGCATCTCTTGCTTAAGTATTTCTTGATTCTTAATGGAATCAAGTGCCGATAACAAACTAAACTGTGTCTGATAATCAGGAATTTCTTCATTGAATATACTTGCAATGATCCTATCCATACCACGTTTCTTAAGTTCCTCTGTTGGAAGCGGAGATAGTACTCCACCATCCAAAACCCTTGTACCGCAAAGATACGTTGGTTCAAAAATCCCTGGAACTGTACAACTTGCCAAAACTGCGTCAACTAAGAAACCTTCATCTATAACCATGGACTCACGATTTTCACAATCAAATGCTACGACAACCAATTTTGTCTTAAGCTGTGAAAACTTGATCCTCCCAAAGAGTGCCTTGAAAAACTGATAATAATCATCTAAACTTATCAACGCCTTCTTTATTACTAACTCAAACATTGGTACAGAAGATTTCAACGATTTGTCTTTCATGAAAGAAACGACATTTGTCGAGAATTCTTCGTAAACCTTATCTGCATCACCGTACATCGCATAAAGGGCACCAACTATGGCACCTGCTGAAGACCCAGCTATCATATTTAACCTCACATCGTACATATCCAAGAGTTTCAAAGTAGCTATATGCGTAAAACCCTTGACTCCACCTGCTTCCAGTGCCAGACCAACCAATCTTACTTCACCCCTAACCATCTTGTTTAATTACGTAGATACGGCCCATCATAATCATTGCCCAGCAGTTACTATGAAAAGTATCCCCAACACCACAGACGTTACAGTGCCCGCAATAGCTATCCATCTAGTCATTTCTAATTCCGAACGTAAGTTACTTACTTCTTCATTGAGCGATTCCAAGTCAGTCTTGGCCTTATCTTGATTAAGCGTTAGCGTTGAGATATCATTTGATAGCTCACTAGTCTTAACCACAGTATCCTTAACGTTGGAAATCTCATTCAAGATGTACTGCTGTTCAATAGAAAGTGCACGCATCTGGTCTTCAATCTTTGTATATTTTGCCACTAACTGGTCAAAGCGATTTGACAACACTTGGAAATTTCCAATTGTGTCGACAATTGTTAATGCATCGATCGCATCAAGTCTCTTTATGAAATCGTCTCCCTTATTGATTATTTCCTCGATCTTGGAAATCCTCTGTGACAATGCACTAACTTCCTTACTAGTAGACGCATACAAACCGTTAAGTGGTTTTAGATTCTCTATATCCGTTGAATTCTGTGAAACTGAGTTTTCAAGGGCTGACAATCTTTGGCTTGATTGCTGACTAGACTGTTCAAGGGCTGAAATTCGTCCGTCGAGTTTTGAAACTTGAGTGCTTACTGTTACTATCTTTCCTATATCTTGTTGACTAGATTTCAGACTACTTTCCAATGCTGATATCTTTGAGTCTATTCGTTGTATGTTGTTTGTCACTTCGGTATTAAACGCATTTAGATTACTGTTAATATCGTTGATATTAGTGCTAATTTTGCTTATATCACCGTTAACTACCGCGATTTTACTGTTGACTTGTGCAACAGACTGTTCGGTAGTAGTTACCCTTTTTGATAATGAATCCAAATCTTTCGAAATGCTTGATATCTGAGAAGATGCATCTTTTTGCTCTAACGTTGTAATCCTTTTCGATAATTGGTCCACAATTTTCGACAAATCTGATGACCCTTTTTCAAGTGTCGCGACTCTTTTCGATAGTGAATCTATATCCTTTGAAAAATCCGTTGGAGTTATTTGAGATGCTTGACTACTACTAGTAGTAGTGATAGACGTAACTTTGCTCTCAAGTGCTGTGATTCTCTTCTTAAGATCACTTAAGTCACTTTGAACACCTGATTGGGCAGAGATACTTGACTGCATTTGCTTTTCCAACGAAGAAACGCGTGATTGAATTTTACTAATTTCTTCTGAACTCACTGTACTGTTTGAATTTTCAAGTTTGTAATAAGTTATTAGATTGTAAAGATACTTGGCTAAGTCTAACTTCGATACAAGCAGTGATGGCTTAAAATTGTTGTTCTGGTCAACCTCCATAATCTTTCTATCGACCAGAAAGCTCACGGCTTTATACTGCGCAGAAGCGGAAGATAGATCGTTGATAGTTGCTCCAATCGCAGATGTTCCAAAAATCAAGAATAGCAACACACTGACAAGCCCAGACAGCATTAAGAAACGTTTTCTGGTAAACATCATCTCACCTCGATTTTGACCGGATTTCTCTTGGTTACTTTGATTCTCCATATATTCTGACTATTTGTCTACTCTAATCTCATTGATCTTTCCATTTTCTATGTACACATCTTCCTTGTACAATTCACTTTCACCTTTTTTAAAAACAAATGTGTACGTTCCTTTTGGTAGGTTTGCAAGATATATCGGGGTTCTTCCAATATACGTTCCGTTTACAAAGACATCCAAAACACTTCTTGAAAATATGTTAACTAAACATGATTCAGCACTATCCAAAACAAGCGGTTTTTCAGCAATCAATTCCTCCGAGTTAGCACCTCTGAGTACCCTTATTACCTGTTTTG
>DPXZ01000052.1:1395-3273 GCA_003526765.1 Fervidobacterium sp. | reverse complement strand
TCATCTCCTGTACAGGATTTTGTAAATATTATAGTACCTCAATATCTTCTTTATATACCTTTGCCCCGCATCGGATTTCACATCTTCAGATGCATTTGGCCCCGTATTGTAGTGAATGAGTGCAGTATTCACATCTCCATCTCTTTCGAGCAGATAATTCAAATACATGCATCCCAATATTATGTTTTCTTGAGGATCCGTGTAATCGTAGTCTGTACCAAATTTCTTATTGATCCATTCTGCGGTTTCCGGCATTAGTTGCATGAGTCCATAAGCACCGACTACTGATGTTACATTCTCTCTGAAACTGCTTTCCGTCTTAATCACGCTTAGAACGAGTAAAGGATCAAGATTACCTGAATAATTCAAAACCGTGTTGTAGTACTTGAGGGGAAAGAGCTGGAAGACTAAAAATATCATTACTATGATGAAAGTTAACAAACACGATATAAACAACCTCAATTACTATTCCTCCTTAAAATGCTTTGAATCACTTCGGCCATAAATTATCATAAATATCGTACATCATCGTACGTCATAATACAAATACAGAGGAATGTATTTTCCCTTCCTCTGGAGTACTTTTACGTAACAGTTTTCTTCATTAATATTATAGCATACGTTATCACCATAAAACAACATGTTGAAAAATTATCGATGCTCCACTTTCAAAAGTGTACCAATTTAGTGCAGATTATTTAAGCACGTATCTTAAGAAGACCAATACGTATCCGACAGATATGATTGCGGGTCCAAAAGGAATAACCTTGCTCTTTTTCACAGCCCCGAATATTATACCCAAGAGTGAGGAAAATAACAATAAGAAAGGCATGTAGACAAATCCGCACGCGTAGGCAAATGTTGGAAGAAGGAAAAGATCTCCAGCGCCTATACCATCTTTGTACCTCATCTTCAAAAGTAACAATATGGTCAACGCTACGACTGCACCTATTATGTCAAGTAGCCAATAATCTGAAAAGTGATAAAGATTTGCGTAGATACTGGCAACCAAAGTGCAAATCCAAGTGTAGTCTGGAAGAAGCATCTTACGTAAATCGATGAAGATTGCCGGTACAGAAACGGTGAAGATGATATCCAACACTATAGCCAAATCCATTGGGAAGATTGCATGATTGAGCAAAAACGAAAGTGCGTATGTAATCTCAATTATCGGGTATCGTATACTTATCTTTGCACCACAATCCCTGCATCGCCCTCTTAGTACAAGGTAGCTTAGAATTGGCACATTATCGTACCAGCGAATTGTGGCACCACAATTTGGGCATATCGAAAAGCGGGGCTCCGTTAACTTTAGCCCCGCCATAGGACGATATATCAATACATTTGCGAAACTTCCAAATATTGCACCAATGATAAACCAGAACAATAAAATCAGACTATTCCACATTTTTCCTTTTCACTCTGCGTAAGTAATTCATCGAAAAATTCCTTTTTCCCATATAGATACCAGAAATTGTCTTCCTTGAGTTCATCGATCACTTGCCTTGCCATATCCATCTTACCAGTCTTTGCATAAGCCACTGCAAGTATGAGACTCAGATGCTTTGCTTCAGAATTCGTGCTAATAATACTTTCCACGGTATTTATAACCTTCTCGTAATTTCCCTTCTTGAGATGTACCTTCGCCCAAATTTCTATACCATTTGGATCCTTTTGAGGGTCAACTTCCATGAGTAAACTCTCGTACTCTTTGGCTTTGGCTTCATTACCGAGCTTTCTGTAAAGCCCTGCAAGTTCATACAGTGCAATTATACTGTTCTCACTGTTGAGTCTAAACTTCTCAAGCACTTCAACTGCCTTCCCCAGGTCACCAATCTTCGTGTAGGCATCAGCCAGCATGAAATATGTAAACGTATC
>DPXZ01000052.1:0-1206 GCA_003526765.1 Fervidobacterium sp. | reverse complement strand
AACATTGAATACGACTGAACTAACCAAGGATCAATTTCGATAGATCTATTTAGATACTTAATAGCTCCTTCTACGTCCCCTTCTTCAAGTAAGAGAGAACCGTAAAGTTCGTAAGCAGGAGCATAATTCTTGTCAACCTTCGTGGCAAATTTCAGAATATCTTTTGCAGTATCTGCTTGATTCTTGTCTGCATATTCTATCGCCAATTCGTACAACCCGTCTGCTGTTACATTCATCAAACTTTCTGGTGTAAATCCATATTTCTCAAGGAACTCCACTACTTCCGTCCAAACGATCGGTTCGTAAATCATCTCGTTGAGAGATGTAATCTTCTTTTCGATCTCTTCAAGCATTTCAATCTGCTTGTACAATTCAGGAACACTCTCAAAATCTCTTTTCATGTTACGCCAGTCACCAGAATAGAAAAGGTCACGTAAAATAACTAAAATGGGTGTTTCGTCGTTGATTTCCATTGAAAAATCACTTTTTGAGCCCAAGATGAGCCTTATGATCATTAACAACACCTCCCTTTTTTGTAACTTGGTATTTACATTTTATCATATTTCTTCATCAAAGTAAATATAGTAAAACGTAGTACTTGAACAGAAATCGATAGAAACAGGATGATATTATTAGAAATATTCAATTACTCCCCAAATACCAATGTGCTTGCTAGTTATTCGATTATTGACATCAAAAATGCAATCATCGGTAATGACAAGGAAGGTATGGAAGAGCCGCTAAGAATAAGAAGAGGAATAATTTTAAGAATTTTCTAAGCTAGACAATGATATAATATACTCGAAGGCGTAAGAAACGAAGTACAGGTGGAAGATTGAAAAGGTGAATGTTATAGTAAGAAGATAGAAAACCAAAATACTAAGTTAAAAAGGAGGCATGTGCTATGAAGAATATGAAAAAAGTATTGTTTGGTGTACTGTTGCTTGTGTCAGTTTTGTCTCTTGCTCAGGTAAATGCTGATTACAAAAGCCCCATAGTAAACGTTGTTAAAGTTGCTGCACCTGCAGTTGTCAAAATAGACGTAGTCGTCCAAACAGAGATATCTATAGACCCGTTCATCAGTGAATTCTACAGGCAGTTCTTTGGTGATATACCACAACAGTATGAGGAATCGGATGCAGTTGGTTCCGGTTTCATAATTAGTAAAGAGGGATACATCGTAACTAACTACCACGTTGTTCAAGG
>DPXZ01000025.1 GCA_003526765.1 Fervidobacterium sp. | reverse complement strand
ATGAATGGTGCTGAAGCAGTCGCAAGAGGTGCAATTGCTGGGGGATGTAATTTCATCTCTTCCTACCCCATGTCACCTGCAACATCGGTCTTTACCGAACTTTCGAGACTTTCAAACAAATACGGAATACTCATAGATCAAGCTGAAGATGAAATAGCTGCTGCAAACATGGCAATTGCCGCTTGGTATGCGGGTGCAAGGGCTATGGTTTCCACATCTGGTGGTGGATTTGCCCTTATGACAGAAGCGATAAGCTTATCTGGAATGATAGAAACGCCGATCGTTGTACACCTTGGACAACGACCAGGACCAGCGACGGGATTGCCGACGAGAACTGAGCAAGGAGACTTGAACTTAGTACTCTATGCAGGTCACGGCGATTTCCCGAGAATCATATACGCACCTGGAAATCTGCAAGAGGCCTATCAATTAGCTGCAAGGGCATTCAACGTAGCGGACAAATACCAAGTGCCAGTATTTGTATTAACTGACCAGTACTTCCTTGACTCGTTCTACAACGTAGAAGAAATGCAACCAGTAAACGTTGAAAGATACATAGTAAAGACAGATGAAAACTACAGGAGATACGAAATCACAGAAGATGGTGTATCACCCAGAGGCATACCGGGATACGGTACAGGCGTAGTGAGAGTTGACAGCGACGAACACGACGAATATGGCCACATCACGGAAAGTGCACAGGTAAGAAAGCAAATGGTAGAAAAGAGATTGAGAAAAGAAAAGCTCATATCTCAAGATTTTGTGCCACCAACGTTCTACGGTAATCCAGATTACGAATACTTGGTCGTTGCATGGGGCTCGACGCAAGAGAACATAAAAGAAGCACTGGAAAGATTGGGGAACGATAAAATTGCGCTACTTCACTTCTCTCAAGTCTATCCAGTTCCACGGATTGCAAAAGAGTATTTTGAGAAAGCAAAGAAAGTACTCTTCTTAGAGCAAAACGCAAGAGGCCATTTTGCTGACCTTGTCAAATTGACATTTGGAATTGACACATCCAATAGAATTCTAAAATACGATGGTTCAGAATTTTCAGTTGAAGAGATTGTGGAAGCCCTTTCTCAGGAGGTGAAATAAGATGTTTGAGACAAAATTGTATGATATACCTGATGCAGACATCGCTTGGTGCCCTGGCTGTGGTAACTTTGGAATCATAAACGAATTGAAAACAGCATTGGCTCAACTTGAACTAGAGCCACATAGAGTAGTACTCGTATCCGGTATCGGACAAGCTGCAAAGATGCCACAATACGTAAAAGTTAACATGTTCAATGGACTGCATGGAAGGTCACTACCAGCAGCTGTGGCAATAAAGATGGTAAATCCAGAGCTCACAGTAATTGCAGAGAGCGGTGATGGATGCACTTACGGAGAAGGGGGCAACCACTTCATTCACACTATTCGAAAAAATCCTGATATAACGAATATCGTTCACGACAACCAGATATACGGACTTACAAAAGGTCAAGCATCACCGACAACGGCACGTGGCCAGGTTACGTCACTCCAGTTTGATGGAGTCTACGTAGATCCATTCAATCCAATAGCAGTCGCCGTTGCGCTCGATGCATCCTTTGTAGCAAGAACCTTCTCGGGAAACTTCAACTTGACCGTAGAACTCATAAAGATGGCCATAAACCACAAAGGTTATGCACTCATCGACATACTGCAGCCATGTGTCACATTCAACAAGGTCAACACATACCAGTGGTACAGAGACAACACATACATACTACCAGACAATTACGATCCAACCGACAGGCAACAAGCATTCAAGATCGCAACAGACACATCAAAATTGGCGCTTGGTGTAATATACAAAAATCCCAACAAGCCAATTTTTGAAGAACAACTTGCACCGTACAAGACAGACAAAACACCAGTAGCATACAGAAATTTAAAATAACTCAATTCGTATCAAAAAAAGAAGGTGGGCATTTTCGCCCACCTTTCTTTATCTTCTACTTTTTCACCTTTCAAAGTGCTTCCATTAACTTGTTTATTGGCAAAACGTATTTCGGTATGGCTGCTCGTACGGTCACCTTAGGATCAACAAGCTGCGATATCTTCAAATCAACAACCAAGCTGGCAAGCATATATGCATCCTCCCAGCTCATCTTTAGTCCACTCTTCAGATACTCAACAGCTTGGCTAGTCGCTTCATACGAAGCCTTTTCCAAACTATCTCCAGATGCAATTATCATCACATACTCATCTGTCTCTACAATTGGCCATGTAATCGACTTATGCTTTATCACATCCACTTCGAGCGTAACTTCAGCTCCTATTTCCAATCCTGTCACACACACCTCACCATCACCCATGCGTGCATGACAATCACCGAGGGCAAGTAATGCTCCGCGTTGATTTACGGGAAAATACAAAGTTGAGCCTATTTTAATATCTGTTGTATCCATATTTCCACCATGGTGCCAAGGACTACCAGTTGGCCATTCACCATCTTCCAAAGCAGGTGCAACACCAATGACACCAATCATAGGGTCGATCGATAACTTCATCCCATTGAAAATGGCATAATCTTCTTCGACCCTTATGATCTTAACAACAGGCTTAGTCACCTTATCACCAAGTAGTCCCTCGTTTGGAATTACTGCTGCAGAGCCATAGTCTGCAACAGCAATATCTATGATCTTAACCTTAAGTACGTCACCTGGTTCTGCACCTTCCACATATATCGGACCTGTTGCTGGATTCACAACATTGAAATCGATCTGTTCAATCGCTTGATTCTCACTTTTTATCTGTTGAAACCAACAATCATTCGTTACAACTTTGAACCTCTCGCCCACTGACACCTTATCAACATAGTCCATATCGTGCTTGAATGTATATATAACCTTGTCACCAGGAATCACTTTCATTCTAATCCCCTCCTCGTCAAATACAATCATCATAAAATTATAGCACATATCTCAGACAAAGATGAAAAATATGCAATGCTCATATGTTCTCATTTTACTCTTGTCAAATGCACAACCCCAAGTATAAAAATATTCAAATATGTCATGTTGTCAAAGTACCTGTATTTACACATATTTTGGAATATTTCATAATATTTCTAGAAATTTCTTGACAAACAAGTTTGAAAGTTCTATAATACAATCAATCATAAATGCGCACAAATGAGAATAATCATTCACACAATGAAACACAATAGAGCAAAAATCGGTAGGTGAGATGTATGTTTGCAGAAGAAAGGAAAAGTAAGATAACTGAAATGATAAAGAACGGAAAGAGCGTAAGGGTTTCAGAACTTGCTAAGCAGTTTGGTGTATCTGAATCCACAATTAGAAGAGACCTTGCCGATTTGGAAACCATTGGAATGATAAAGAGAACACATGGTGGCGCAGTTGACAACTTTGTAACCTCATTTGAGCCATCTTTTGCTGAAAAAGAAGACAAGTACGCAAAGGAAAAAGAGCACATAGGAAAACTTGCGGCAAGCTTCATCAAAGATGGTGACACAATTATCCTCGATTCAGGTACAACGACAAAATACATCGTGCCAAATATCACAGCAAAGAATGTAACAATAATCACAAATTCCCTGAATATCGCATACGAGCTCTCGAATAATTCCAATTTTGAAGTCATCGTGACAGGCGGACTACTTAGAACAAGAACGCAAGCACTCGTAGGTGATATTGCGCAAGGTACTCTTCGTCAATTTCGGGTTGACAAGGCATTCATAGGAGCTAATGGCGTGTCGTTGAGATTTGGTGTTACAACTCCAAATGTCATCGAAGCCGCAACAAAGAGAGCGATGATGGAAAATGCAAAGGAGATCTTTTTGGTCATCGATAGTTCTAAGTTCGATCAAGTCTCGTTTTCACTCATCTGCCCAGTCAACACAATAGACTACATCGTGACAGACAGGATCGAAGAATCAGAAAGAGTACAGTACGAGAAAATTGGCGTCAGAATCATAACTTAAAAAAACATGAAGAGGTGGGATTGCGTTGATCTATACTATAACTTTGAACCCAGCGATAGACATGACTATATATCTCGACAAGTTACAAAAAGGTATGGTGAATAGGAGTAACTCTTGGTTGACAGACGCAGGTGGGAAAGGCGTCAACGTATCCAAATTCATAAAAGTATTGGGTGGCGAATCTGTTGCAATGGGATTCATAGGAAATGAGAACAAGGATTGGTTCTTCGAATACTTGAAAAACATGGGTATAGCGGTCGATTTCATATCTGTAGAAGGAGTCACACGCACAAATATAAAGATCGTGGAAACAACTGAGAAGATCTACACTGATATCAATCAAAGTGGATTCAAAGTGAGCGACAAAGATATCGACTTACTCTTTGAAAAATTAGAATCACTGGCAAATAGCGAAAACATATTCGTAATATCTGGCAGCCTTCCATCTGGTGCAAGCGAGGATCTCTACGGTCAGTTGATAAGGTTACTGAAAAGGAAAGGTGCAACCGTCATATTTGACGCAGATAGCAAAGCGCTCGCAAGAGGTATCTTGGAAATGCCTGACGTCATTAAACCCAATATATATGAGTTCAACTCCATCTTCAATGCAAGTGAAGACGACATACCATCCATCGTAAGAGCAGCAAAGAGAGTTATAAAAAGCGGTGTAAAGCTAATTTTGGTCTCGATGGGTGAGAGAGGCTCGATCTTCGTAACAGAGAATTCCTCGATGATTGCACCAGCAATAAGTGTAAACGTCAAGAGTACAACGGGAGCTGGCGACGCCATGGTGGCAGCATTGGCATTTGGATTATCGCAGCAGATGAGCGACAGTGACATGTTCAAACTAGCGGTTGCATGTGCAACGGCGAAAGTATTGGAAGAGGGCGTTAAACCTCCGAAGAGAGAAGAAATAGATAAGTTCTTCAGTACCATAAAACTGGAAAGGTTGGTGGGTTAAAATGGATGTAAGAACGCTATTTTCACCGTCAAGAATGACTTTTGATTTACAAGGACAAACGAAAGAATCAGTTTTGGATGAACTTATCGAACTACTCTACAATGATGGAAAGCTAACCGATAAGGAGAGCTTTAAGAAAGCTGTATTGAAACGTGAAGAAGAATTTTCAACCGGTATTGGCATGGGTATTGCAATTCCTCATGGTGGACGCGATCATATAAAGC
>DPXZ01000142.1 GCA_003526765.1 Fervidobacterium sp. | reverse complement strand
GCGATGAGGTTTCTTATGTAGTCTTGAGATTGATAAATCGAAGCAGTAAAATTCGAGTATTTTAGACTGTGAACGTATAAATCAATTTCCGAACCAGGTCTTACAGTAAAACTAAGCGTATAAGCTAACTGAACTGGTAATACATTAAGACCAAATGATATGTTTTCGTTTCCGAGTTTGTTCTGAACATTATCGTATGTCGTCGAAAGTGACCCTGATAGTCCCATAATTCCAATATTATTTGCGAATTTTAGTGTGTATGTATCAGGTACTTGCTGGTTTTTCAAAAGGTCCCAACCACGTTTTGTACTTAAGGATAAAGCACTTGTAGAAATCTGTGCATTAAGTGTGATTAGGTTCGATTTCGTACTTATTGATTCGTCAACAAATGGGTAGACTTGGTCCCAGTTTGCGGAGATACTGAATGGCCCTATTGTGTATTTGCCTTCCAACTTATATGTATCTGTCATGTTTATGGCTTCTTTTCGGCTAGTACCTGTAATGTTTAGAATATCCCTTACATCGAATAGATATTGGAAATTCAAGCTGAAAGGTCCTGATGAGAACTTCCGAGGTAATTGATAATTGTACGTTATCACTTGATTTTGACTGTTTTCGTACCTAGTACCTTGTATATTCAATCTGTAATTCCATGGAACGTTTGTTAGAGATAAGCTGTAATTTGCCTGATAGTAGGGTGTCCATGTCTTGTCTAGTCTCGTTAAATATCCATCAGTCTGAGTGCGCATGATGATGTCTAAACTATTAATTGAAAAAGTATTATCCGGCACTGGCACAAATGAGATGTTCCTAAAGCCCCCGTTTAGATAAAGAATACTGTCGGTTTGCGCTCCATCGTATGAAAGATAAGGTCTCAAGTACATTTTTCCATCCTTTGATTGGTAATTTAACCCGACTTTCTGTGAGAAGTTGTTATCGTTTATGTAATTTGATTCTAAATATATGAGCCCATCGTATTTGAAGTAAAGTGTGTTTCTAGAGTAATTGTATCTATAAGTGAGGGGTAAAATAGAGAATTCAAGCATTCCATTCTTTTCCGAGTAAGTAATTCTATTCTTATTTGTATCTTTCGCATCTACACTTATACCATCTGTCGATGATAATCCCAAAGTGAGCGCCCAGTTTTCTATAGCGAATGAAAATGTCTGAGAAACACTGAGCGTGTTGCTAAAAACTATAGAAAAGGTATAAGGAACAGTACCTTCAAGACCTGTTATGAATAGTGGGTAAGGAAATAAAGGTACATTTAGAACAGTTAAGAACGCACTCTCAGCAATGATGTATTTGTTCTCTATTACGTATATTTTCGATGCCAACACAGTATAGTGTGGCTCATCCAAATTGCATGTTGTTATGTGTGAATTAGTTAGTTCCGCGTTTGTACTGCTTGCATCGTATTCTATTGTTGAACCGTAAACGTATATCGGTACATTCTTGTTTTGATAAGTGTAGTTATAAGTAGTCGTTGCGTTAAGGATTAGACTTCTCTCCGTTTCAAATTCATATGAAAGATATTTGGAAACATATTTTTGATCATCGAATTTGAAGACTACATTTCCTTCGGCTTCAACAATCTTAATTTTTCCATCAAGAAGTGTTGCTGTAGCCGTATCACATTCTATTTGATATTTGTCCCAGATAATCTTCACGTCGTCTTTTGCAACGACTTGATCATCATAGAACATAGCGTTGGATGAACTCACGTTCACGTCTGATGCCTGTGCAGTTGTACCAATCAACAGAAAGCAAAAGATAGCTATCACAAATAACCTACTCAACAACTCTCTGATTCTGTATGACAAAGGAGTGTCTAACATCAGGTAAAGTATAAGACCAGTAAGAGCAAAGACTATGTTTGGCAACCAAGTGGCAAGTACTGGATTCATGAGACCTTCCTTTCCCATTCCAGATAGCCAAGCACCTGAACCTTGATATAACACAACTATGAGAAATGTGATCACAACACTCCACGACCGACTTGTAAATCCAAAAAGTAAAGATACAGGAATACCAATCAATACGATCACTAAAGACCCGAGTGCATTTGCATAGCGCTGATTTAGTTCAACTACTAAGCTTGCCGTATTTACACCGAGTTTTTCATAAGTCTGCAGTTGCGCTCTTAGCTCACGAGAAGTCTTGTCTTGTATCGTTCTAGAAGACCTTAGCATGTCCTCTATCTCTCCGGCAACATCCAACTTCATCTCTTTGAACTGCATTTCAATCGACATGAAGCCTGTTTCAAGGTCCATTATGTACATGCTACCATCTGTCAAATACCAGCCATCTTTTCTCTTTTCAACCTTGCTTGAAGTCACGATCTGCTCATTACTATCTTCATTTCTGAATAAGACAACATCGTACAATTCTCCCTTTGATTGATCATATTCTTTTACATAGAAATAGAGATCTTTTTCCAACTCGACAAGCATGTTTGTCTTTACAACACTTTCAGGAGATTGAAGAATGTATTGATTAAGTATTTGAGATGATTTGTAGTTCGCTTTCGGAACGACGTAATCTGCGAGGAATAAGGATAATGTCGATAAGACAACTGCCAATATAAAAAATGGTGTAACCAATTTTTTTGAAGATACACCGTGTACTAACAATGCAGTTATTTCTCTATTAGAATAGAGATCGCTGATAACCCAGAAGATGGCAAAAAGTACCCCAACCGGAATTCCAAGAACGGCAAAATATGGGATGTTGTATGCAATGAAGACTAGCAGCTTTGAAAAGCCAACACGGTTTCTAATGATGTAATCTGAGATCTGATACAACCATTCAACACTTACAAAGACTATAAAGCCAGCCAGTCCCATGAAAAAAGGTTTCAAAGATAACTTTAACGTGTATTTTGTCAGTATCTTCAAAAAATTCCACCCCAACTCGCGATTGTCATGTGAATTACAACTCTCTTACTTCATCGACTAGACTTCTACTTGGAAGTAATCTTGCTAAAAGAGTTTTAGCTTCCACAAGCATACTCTTTTGATTTTGATATTTACTCCGATATTTATTGATATTCATCAAATATTTCTAAAGAGAATTCATGGAGCTCATCATCGTAACATTTATAGTGTTTGGCCATGAGTATATAACAAGTGGTTTCTATAATTTGAGTTGCGAAATCCGATATTTCCTCTATAGACCTTGAAATATCCAACAGCATAGATCCCCTGTTTATCAACCTTGGATTGTCCTGTACGATTCGAATGATCTCTTCTTTAAAACTACTGTACGCTTCGTCTATTTTTGCATCTTGAGTGCATACACCTGCGGCTCCTTCAATGTTTTGATCCACGTATATTCTCAGAGACCTACGTAACATCTTTTGCGAGAAAGAAAACATCTCGGGTAGCATGATACTCTGATTGATTTCGGGTTCCTTAACCAAGTATATGATGTTCTCAGCTATATCCTTCAATCTATCCGTTATATCTAAGAGTATTTTCGATACTATGACAGAACCAGATATGAAGCGTAGATAATAAGAATTTGGCGCAAAAGTCCCAAGAAGAACCTGTGAGAAGTCAAGAATCTCCAAGTACGCATCGTAGACGTCCCAGTAGTCATGCTTTACTTGTTTTGCCAAGTCAGTGTTCCTTTCCTTGAAAGATTCGGCAGTTATTCTCAATATATCTTCAACGTACCAACTTTCTTTTGTTACCATCTTTTTCAATTCTTCAGATTTATCAGTTACCATCCATTTCACTTTAATCACCCTCGTTCTTTGATGAATTTCCATTCATCAATCCAAAAACATTTCTTCCATAACCGATCTTTTCCTTTATGGAAGTTGAAAAATCGTATCCTACAGGTCTAAGGATGGAAACCTTCTTACTGCTCTTCTTGATATTGATCTCCTTAACTTTTTTTACAACATCACCATCGATAACCAAATTCACGCTGTCGTTCACAGTTATTTTGATGTTCTCACTACTTGGTATTATGAGACTCCTGGTTGCAAGAAATTGTGGTGCGATTGGAGTGATAACAAACGCTTCGACGTTTGGAAGCATTATTGGACCACCAAGTGCAAGTGAATAGGCTGAAGACCCTGTTGGAGTACTCACTATCACGCCATCTGCATGATAGTAAAATTCTCCATCGGACATTTGAACATCAAAATCTAGGATCTTTTGATTTGGATCTCTTTGAAGTATCGCATCGTTGATTGCGTGGTAATACTTGCCTTCAGCTTCAATTACCAATATCCATCTTTTATCTTCTACAAAATTCCATTGTTCCAAATCGGCAACAAGCTTGTCTAACTCGTCAAGACGATATCCAGAGAAAAAGCCTAATCTTCCTGCTTTGATACCTATAACCGGCTTTGAACTCTTTTTCAAAGTTCTCAAAACAGTGCCATCACCACCGACAACGATGATAATATCGCACTGTGGAAGATTTGTGAAATCACTTGATGATTCGACGAAAAACGTTATATTAACATGGTTATTATGATTGTTAAGAACATCCAAAACCAATTTTGCAGAACTTTCATAATCTCTTCTGTAAGAAACTCCAACTTTAATGCGGTTATCAATGCATTTATCTGAAATCCTCACCTTAGTCTCAATCCCAAATCTATGAGTGTTTGTGCCAAGAACTGATCAATAAATATCAAAATCAAAATTGCTATGATCGGCGTTATGTCTACGTAACCGATATTCGGAATGAAACGTCTAAGTGGCCTTTCAATGAGATCTGACAATCTTCTGAGAAAATGGTAAAAACCAAATTGTTGTATTCCAGGTATCCAACTCAGTATAGCACTAATTATGATAACTGCTGTTTCAATATCGATGAATACTCTTAAAACTATTCCTATTGCCGAGAAAAGGTTCCCAAGTACAAACATATCATCACCTCTTATGCTCTCTTTATGCCTTCGTATATTCTCTCTCTCCAAATATCGCAGTACCTATCCTAACCATCGTACTTCCTTCTTCAACCGCTACTGTGAAATCATTCGTCATTCCCATTGAAAGTTCCTTTATTTCTGGATAATCGTTCCTCAATTCTTCTCTGAGTTCAAACAATTTTCTGAAATACGGCCGAGTATCTTCTGGCTCAATAAATGGTGCCATTGTCATTAGTCCTACCACATTGACATTCTTGTAACTCGAACATTCTTTGATGAACTGCCTAATTTCTTCAGGTCTTAGCCCACCTTTAGTCTCCTCATTGGAGACATTGACTTCTATGAGAACTTTTTGGATTTTTCCAAAGCGTACAGCAAGCTTTTCTATTTCTTCCATTTCTTCTATTCTGTACACAGAGTGTATGTACTCGGCAACCGGCACTACATATTTCAATTTGTTCGTCTGTATTCTACCTATAAAGTGCCACTGAACATCTTCAGGCATATTTTTGGCCTTGTCTCTAAGTTCTTGAGCGTAGTTTTCTCCAAATACTCGCATACCAATTTCATAGGCAGCTCTTACAACTTCAATTGGATGGGTCTTGGTGACTGCCACAAGCTTGATCTCATCAGGTTTTCTACCAACCTTTTCAGCATGAAATCTGATCTTCTCAAGAACGTTTTGAAAATTCTGGCGTATATCACTTTGAGAAAGGTTCATCGAACAAACCTCCCGATAGATTTGAAAAGCCTAAGTATCTGTATGCCTTTTCAGTAGCTATTCTTCCTCTAGCACTCCTCGCTACAAATCCGCACTGAACCAAGAATGGTTCGTACACTTCCGAGATCGTGTCTTCTGTCACACCGATCGATGCGGCCAAAGCTTTAAGGCCTACCGGTCCACCCTTGTACGTTTCAATAATTACTTTAAGTAGTTTTCTGTCCATATCATCAAGCCCAATTTCATCTACTCCAAGTAAATTCATAACTTCTTCAACCATCGCAATATCAATCTCTTCCTTACCTCTGACAGTACTGAGATCTCTTACTCTTTTCAACAACCTGATGGCAATTCTCGGAGTACCGCGTGCCCTCTTTGCCAAAGATAGCGAAGCATCTGGAGTTATTCCTACCCCCATGACTTCTGCAGCCCTTGATATTATGAGTTGAAGCTCTTCTTGCGAATAGAAACTCATCTCGAAGATCATACCAAATCTATTACGCAAAGGTGATGTCAACAAACCACTTCGCGTAGTTGCCCCCACCAGTGTGAATGGCTGAAGTTCAACCCTTATTGATCTCGCCGCAGGACCTTTTCCGATCATTATGTCAATTTGATAATCTTCCATAGCAGAATAGAGTATCTCTTCAACATTCCTGTTCATTCTGTGGATTTCATCGATAAAAAGTACATCACCGTATTCCAAATTGGTCAACATTGCAGCCAAGTCGCCTTGCTTTTCCAATATCGGCCCACTTGTTATGTGGATGTTTGCATTGAGTTCGTTTGCAACGATCGTTGCCAAAGTAGTCTTTCCAAGTCCCGGGGGCCCTGCCAAAAGTATGTGGTCTAATTGTTCATTACGCATTTTCGATGCCTGTATGGAAAGTTTCAATCTCTCCTTTATATTGTCTTGGCCTATGTATTCTGACAGAAGTTTAGGACGAAGCGAATAAGTATCATATCCTGTTCGTTCCGGAGAAACTATCCTTTCTTGTATGTTCGAAATAACTTGTTCGCTATCCGGATATTTTTCTTCAGTCAATTCATCCTTCCTTTCCAAAAGTTGACACCTCAGCTTTCAACGGTATATCTAACTTCATTCCGTATCTTCCAATATCAAACTTGACCTTTACAAACCCTTCAAGGTAAACTTTGGAATCACCATCTCTAAACTCTTCGAAAATCTGCACGTCAGAAATCTTGATTAAAAAGCTCTTACCTGCGTCCCTGACATAATCAGCAGTCCAGCTACCCATATCTTTCCCTTCTTCATTGCTCATACTTAGTTGTATCAACTCTATCTCGTACGGTATAGTGGAATCAATAGTAATATTTCCATAGCATTCAACTGTCATACCATTTATCGAACAATCACTTAGCGCAAGTCTTGCGTTAACTTCCTTTAATGATAAAAAGCTATGCTTCAGATTATCGAGTGAAGCAATCAACAGAAATAATGAAGTTGCAAAAATGACAACTAAGATCAAAGTGTAGAGATAAAACCCCTTAGAATTACTATTCGCCGTGATTTTCATAGATGTAGTCAGCCTCATCGATCTAAGATTTCAAGAGTATTATATCACATTGAAGATTCATTTTGTAGTTATCAATTTACGTTTCGTAATTTCTTGAAAGATCACTTAACAAACGATTCTTCAAAAATTATATTGACAAATTTTCACTCGATGATAATATTGTTATACATCTAATAATTATACATCAAACCTTATTTGAGTTTGAATGGAGGAGGTGAATTATGAAGGATTTTGCTGATGAAAGGAGTGTCTTGTACTATCTTTCATCGATTCAGAAATACGTTTTCAAGATAGTATACGAAACAACGGTAAAGGAATACGATTTGCATCCAGGGCAGATACCAATATTGTTCTTGCTCGAATATAAGCCAGGGGCAATTCAGCGAGAGATAGCAACATCGATAAATGTCGAACCTGGTACAGTCGCTGTTATGCTAAAGAGGATGGAAAAGAAAGGCCTTATCTTTAGAAGTGTGGATGAAAAGGATAAGCGCATATCAAGGGTATATTTGACGAGTAAAGCTGAAGATATACTAAAGCAAATTAAGGATTTCACAAAAGAGATGGAGAACATCATCTTGTCAGGATTATCGGATTCCGAGAGGACAAAACTCATGGAATTATTAACCAAGATAAGAAAACACCTCTCAACTTATTATGGAGAGAAAGGAGGA
>DPXZ01000103.1 GCA_003526765.1 Fervidobacterium sp. | reverse complement strand
GCACTGCTTTACATGTCACCAGAAACGAAAATGTCGAACTTTTTCATGATACCACTCATCTCTCCATTGGACAGGATTCAAATTCCGTTCTTCTGGGCCATCATCATAGGTGGACTCATGGCGGCTGTTGCTGGATTCATAGTAGGTGCACCATGTTTGAGAGTTAGGGGAGATTACCTTGCGATTGTGACGTACGGATTTTCTGAAATCATCAGGTCACTCTTCAATAATTTGCAGAACATTACAAACGGCCCGCTTGGTTTGAAAGGTTTGCCCACTTACACAAACCTTTGGTGGACTGTGAGTTGGACAATCATTACGGTCATTGTTATCAAGAGAATCGTCGATAGTTCGTACGGGCGAGCACTGAAGGCAATTCGAGATGATGAAATAGCTGCAGAAAACCTTGGTATAAATCTGTTCAAACACAAAGTCCTTGCCTTCGTAGTTGGGTCATTTTTTGCAGGTGTAGCAGGCGGATTGCTTGGCAGCTTGTTGATGACGATAGACCCAAATTCATTTAGTATTCTATTCACATATCAGATAATAATGATAATACTACTCGGCGGACTTGGAAATATAACCGGTAGTGTTGTAGTTGGTATCGGATTCGCATTTCTCATGGAATGGCTGAGGTTTGTAGAAATGCCTATGAACATATTCGGCATAGAAATTCCTGGAATACTTGGTATGCGTATGCTGATATTCTCCATACTGTTGATGGTTACAATTCTGTTCTTCAGACAAGGTATATTTGGCAAGGTAGAATTTAGTTGGGAAGGCGTCGCAAAACTGTTCCAGAAAAAGAAGGTGAAAGAATGACTCCACAATCAGCTGAGGCAACTAAAACCATTAAATCAGTGGCAAGGCAAACTGTACTCAAGATGGAACACGTTACAAAGAGATTCGGTGGATTGGTGGCCGTATCAGATTTCAACTTGGATCTGAAAGAAGGAGAACTCATCGGCCTCATCGGGCCTAATGGTGCCGGAAAGACGACCATCTTTAATTTGATAACGCATGTCATTCCTATCACCGAAGGAAAGATGGAGTTTTACGGTAAAGACATAACGAATCTGACAACTGACAGAATCATACGATTGGGAGTTGCTCGTACTTTTCAGAATATAAGGCTTTTTTCAAACATGACCGTTAGAGAAAACATACTGACGGCATTCCATGCACATTTGAAATCTGGTCTGTTTACCGCTGTTGCATTTCTGCCAAAATACAAGAACGAAGAAGAATATTTCCAGCAAAAGACTTTGGAACTGATGAAAGAAGTTGGCATAGAACATCTTGCAGACAATATATCCAGCTCATTACCATATGGCCTGCAAAGAAAACTGGAGATTGCAAGGGCACTTGCAACAAATCCAAAGCTCTTACTACTCGACGAACCAGCGGCAGGTATGAATCCGGATGAGACCTTGGAACTGAACCAATTGATACTCAGAATTAGAGATAAGTATAAATTGACAGTGATAGTTATAGAACACGATATGAAAGTGATTATGAACATCTGCGAGAAAATTGTAGTGCTTGATCACGGCGTAACAATAGCACAAGGCACACCAATTGAGATTCAGCAAAATCCATTGGTCATCAAGGCCTACTTAGGTGCAGGTGATGAAGATGCTTGAGATTACAGACCTCCATGTTCATTATGGTGGAATTCACGCAATTAAAGGCATATCGATGAAGGTTGAAGAAGGTCAGATCATTTCTTTGATTGGTGCCAACGGCGCAGGCAAATCAACTACGTTGAGGACTATTTGCGGCCTCAAAGAGGCAACGAAGGGCAGTATAAAGTATGAAGGTGTAGAATTGACAAAACTTGATACAAGCCAGATTGTTAAGCGCGGCATAACGATGGTACCTGAGGGCAGAAGGATATTCCCAAACCTCAGTGTCTATGAAAATCTTATGGCCGGTGCTTATCTTAGAAAAGAGAGAGAGGAAGTTAAGAAGGACATAGAATACGTTTACGGACTCTTTCCGGTCTTGAAAGAAAGAGAAGCACAAAGGGCCGGCACACTCTCTGGTGGTGAACAACAGATGCTTGCGATAGGCAGAGCACTGATGTCAAAGCCAAGACTCTTACTCTTCGATGAGCCGTCGCTGGGATTGGCACCGGTTATCGTTAAGGAAGTCTTCCAGATGATAAAGAGGATACACAGTGAGGGTGTCACCATCTTCCTTGTCGAGCAAAATGCATACGAGGCTTTGAAACTTTGCGATTATGCCTACGTTTTGGAAACTGGTACCATCGTCTTGCAAGGTACTGGTAAACAGTTGCTCGAAGACGAAAGGGTAAGAAAGGCATACCTCGGTGGGTGATACGGATATTTCAATTATTCCAATCAGGTTCGAATAATTAGATTTCTTCAAAGGCCTCCGTCTGGAGGCCTTTTCCATGGTATAATCATAGTATAACGTAGGTATATTTTTAAGTAATTCAAGATAGCGGATTTGGAGGTGGTAGTGTGTATATATCGCAAAGTGCAAAGATTGGCGAGAATGTGTCCTTTGGATACAACGTTGTTGTAGAAGAGAACGTAACGATAGATAGAAACGTTATTATCGGACATAACGTGGTGATAAAGAAAGATACACACATCGGTGAGGGAAGCGTCATAGCTGACAATACAGTCCTCGGAAAAATTCCATTCAAAGCCTCAACATCGGCAACTACAGATGATAAACCTCTACCACCGTTGAATATTGGAAAGTACGTAACCATCGGTGCTAACTGTGTGATATACCGTGGTGCACAGATAGACGATTACGTGTTCATAGGAGACCTCGCCAGTGTGAGGGAAGATGTGCAAATTGGAGAGAGAACAATTGTAGG
>DPXZ01000048.1 GCA_003526765.1 Fervidobacterium sp. | reverse complement strand
TGAAGCCTTATTCATTTTTCCAGACCTCCTCGATGAGCAGAATAGTTGTATACAAATCTAACCCCACATTCTTTATCTTCCTAACAAACTCTCCCAATTCATCAATAATAGGAGACTCTATAGCAATATTGCTCGTCACGAAGTACCCAACGCCTTGCTCAGAAGAGAGTACTCCCTCGCTCTTCAACTTATCGAGTGCCTTGAGTATCGTGTTCACGTTCACATCGAACATCGTCTCGAGCTCCCTCACCGGTGGCAATTGGTCACCGGGCACAAGCCTACCAAGTATGACCTCTGTCTTCACTTGATTCATCACTTGCACGTACGCTGGAATCCCGCTGTGTTTATCCACCTTCTTGAACTTAGGCCTTCGCCTTTCATTATTACCCTTATCATCCATTGCTACCCGCATCCTCTCTGTGCACCTTTACACCCGAACTGTTAATGAAAACATCGTTGCCCGAACGATTTCTCACAGTCAGATTGCCACCTGTTCCATCAACTTCAACGTATAAATCACTACCGCCGAGATATTCCAACGTACCATCTACTCCCGTAGCGTTGATATTGACATTCGAACAATTGGTCAACGTTGTATCCATGGAAATACCTGTACCGTCAATCACAAGTTCTTCGATCTCGCCATCTGCAGCAAAAGAAATACCAGTACCATCTATCTCTACATTGCGAGACTTTACAGTACCATCCATCGCTATTCCTGTGCCGTTTAAGATGATGTAATCAGAATCAAGTGAGCAGTCGACACTTATCGCTGTGCTGGAGATATCCAATTCACTTATCGTAGCATCTCCCAAAACCTTTGCAGCAACCGAAGTAATCCTCAATACCTCCAAAGGTTCGGTACCAATTTCGATTACGTAAGATGCGTTCTTCTTCCCGCCAGATATAGTTACCGTACTGCCATTCATCTTTGCATCGAGACCGTGGTAGTAAGCAATTTCATCACCTGAGACAAAATGCACCTCCACACCACCACTAACGTCTATGATAATCTTCTGTCCACTCTTCATGGACGTGTCTGCTTCGTACTTGTTTTTCTCCACATCGGATAAATCATTGAGTGTACTGCCCCAATAATTAAAATAACTTGGCATATTAACAAATGGGGTTGAGCCGTGCAAGAAGCCACCCACAAGTTGAATGCTACTTACGGGCACCAAAAACAAGAAGATCGAAATCAACACAAAACCTACCATCTTAGATGTGTAGAACTTGAAAAAGTAACCTGTCAAAATCAATGAGACAAACACAATGAGAATCTTCGTTGGTACAGAAGGAATTAAAAATCCAACTAAACCCAACAAAATAACCAGCGTCACATATACGAAAGCCTTTCCATACTCCCTCATTCGCCCACCTCCAAGTATCAAGTATCGTTTATTATTTATTGTTTGCCATTTATCACTTTTTGCGTGCTATACAGCAATTGAGCAAGTCAATCTTTCCTCATGTGCTTCTGTGTTCTATATAACTATAACACTATATAACTATACCACCTATTTCATATGTGGTGTTGTCATTTATGTTTCGCTTCGTTGAACTTTGGGTTTGGGTTGGTATTTGGCACTAGGCAAAGAGAAGAAGTGTGTGCAGGGTACAGTGTATACAAAATAAAAGCCAGCTACTATTTTCTCAGCTGGCTTTGAATTTAGATTTTATAGCATTCATTCTATTGGACGTTTTGATGACATCAATTTTCAAATCATTTTCCGTTATGCATTGTAAGCCTTGTCGATTATCTCACCATTATTCTTGGTTTTCTTGTTTGGCTTTATTACTTGGTTTTTCGTTAGCTTTTTTGAGTTCGTTTCTCTTCTTTCTGTATTCGAAGATCGGTGCATCTCCCGGTATCAGATTCTCGCTCATAGTAAGTTCGCTCTTTTTCGGAATTTGAGTTTCGACAACCGCTTTGTCTTGGTGAAGTACCTTCCTATTGAATGGCATACCGAGCACAGCGATTGTTTTATTCAAGAATCTTGCCTTAGTGAGCCCTACGTAGTACCTCAGATAAATCATGGTATGTTCGTCATCGATAGGTGCAAATGCTGCTGTAACGCGCATTTTATCCATTATGTGGTTTTCCCACATGTTTGGGATTTTGAATTCAAGGTAGACACTGCCTTTCTTGCTTGGGTCTATCTCCTCTGCCTTCTTTGCGGGTGTACCGTCGTCTAATCTGTTGAAAACATAGAAATAGAACATCGTATCGTTTTGCCACTTCACAACAGGTCCATCGACTACGGTCTTGTTTCCTTTACCGATCGTGTTGTAATGAACGAATGGTACGTGCACAGGGTCGAGTTGGTTCTCTATCGCCCTCGAATAATGTACGTTCCACGTTTCTTGGAATTCTTGATAGCTTAAAGAATCATCTATATCATCGAAGTACTTCGGTTCGTACGTAGGCTCACCATCACCGTACCAAACCCATATGAAATTCGCTAATTCATGCGTTTTGTAAGGCTTTACTGCAAAATTTTCTGGAATGGGAGAGACCTTACCATTTGCTGGAATAAGTTGTACTCTGCCAGAAGAATCGTACTCAAAACCGTGGAACGGGCACATGATGAAATCGTTCTTCACCTTTCCATGCGATATACTTGCTCCCCTATGGCAGCATACATCGGAGATACAATGTACGACACCCTTAGTATCCCTCCAGAAAGCCAATTTTTCTCCAAATCTTGTTACACCTACTGGTTCTTCTCTCACTTCTTTGCTTGATAAAACAATGTACCATTGGTTTTTTATCATGGGCAAATCCTCCTTTACCTAATTGATGTAAATCAACAAAGAACTTACAACAGCCTTGCATTGTCATTAGAGGTACAGTACTGTTTTTCATTTCATTTTGGAGAGTTTTTCTTTGGCTAAAGTGACGTTTTCTTTGTGGGCTTTGGCGAATTCTTTCGGTGAATCCATACTCAGTACCTTTTCGAACATTTCCTTTGCCTTGTCTTTATCACTCCTTTTTTCATACAAATATCCAAGTTGCAGATATCCACCAGAGTATTCTGGAACGAGTTCTACCGCTTTTATGATGTAATCAAACGCCTTATCCAAGTTATTGAGTGGCCAAGGCGGAGTCATGTATCTGATACCGAAGCCAAGGTATGCAAGCCCTTTGTAGACTCTATCATCGAGGTATGCTATGGCTTTCGTCATGTATCCGTCGAACTCGTTGAGTAGGGATAATTTCTCAAAGACGTTGACATAGTTGATAAGCGTAGCAGTTGACATCGCTGCAAAGTAATATCCGTATCCATCTTCATCATCTACGGTGATTATCTTTTTAGCTATGTTCAAAGACAACTCGCAATAAGATTTCTTCTTTTCAACTGCCGATTGTCTATTTGAAAGTTCAAAGTACACTTCAGCCAAGAGCTCAGCGTGTTTGATATTGGATTTATCGACCTTTTGCTCAGAACCGAATATTTTCTCTAGTTGTGTGGCAAGTGTCATTAGTGCTTTTGAATCATCGGCAATGATCCACTGTTTCAACTGAGCCTTGTAGTATTCGTAATTTTGGACATTCACATTGGTTTGATTGCCTTGACTACCTTGATTACCTTGCGCAAAAGAGATTATGGAAAGTAAAGCGACAAGAACAATTACAAGCGTCTTCATTGCTTTGTTGTGTGAAACATTATCTTGTGAATTGAATTTTCTATTCATATGCTCACCTTATCTCCACCTCTATTAATTGTCATGTTCATTGTTATCCACATTATCTGAATTGCTTGAAACAGCCGGAGTTCTAACGTACGCCCTTTTCAAATCTTCTTTGTGTTTATATAAGGCTATTGTAAAGTTTCCAGCATAGAGTAACAACAGGTATCCATCTTTTATGTATATCGATTTTACAATTACATAAACAAGGAGTGCCATTAAACCGAGGATGTACCTTACAGCATCTTCGTACTGATTTGTCTTCGGTTTAACGATGGAAAATATCGTGAATATCGTACCCATAAGCATGGGGGCTTCCCATTTTGTTAATACACTCCAAGCACCGAAGGTTGTAGCTATCGCCTTTCCGCCCTTGAATTTGAGCATGGGAGAAAATGCATGACCTGCGATGCCAGCAAGTGCCGCGATGGATATTAAATAATTATTGGTAACAAGGCCATTAGCAACGAAAATTCCCAATGGAAAAACACCTTTAAGATAGTCAAGTGCCAATGCAACAACACCAAATTTCCAACCTGCAGCTCGCCATAGGTTTGAAGAACCTGGATTTCCATCTCTGACTTTGCTTAGATCTATCCTCAGCATCCTCGCAAAGATGTACGAATACATTATGGAGCCAGATAAGAACTGTAGCACTATCGCTATGATTCCATACAGCAACTCTTTTTCAGACACGAATAGCCCTCCCTCTCCAAGAAACCCTTCTTAAGAATAGAGTTTTGAAGATTGATACGACAAATACCAGAAGGAAGAACAGAAAGTGTACAGGATAAAGGAAGTAATCGTACCACGCATAGTTTCCTATAGGTTTTGAAAGTATGTATATAA
>DPXZ01000044.1:1374-4100 GCA_003526765.1 Fervidobacterium sp. | reverse complement strand
TGTGCCAAATCTATAAATAGGATCGCAGCAAAGCGATGTGTGTGCCGAGAGAATTATGGAAGTCGTACCGCAGACCCTCCCCAATTCCTCAACTGCCATGACGTAAGTCAAATAGTCACCGCCAGCACCACCTAATTCCTTTGGAAAAGGGATACCCATCATGCCTAATTTTGCCATCTTTTCAACCGTCTCGTACGGGAAATACTCTTCCTCATCTACTCTCTGTGCCAATGGCTTAACTTCTTTCTCTGCAAATGTTCTAAACAACTCTCTTGCAAGTAATTGTTCATTTGTTAGAAGATAATCCATACTCAATCCCTCCAACTCTCTTGTAATTTGTCATCACGCATCACCATTTAATCATCTTAATCATTCAACAAATTCGGTTACAAAATATTGACTAAACAAAATCAGATATCTTCAAATATCCGAATTTAAACTGAGAAAATTTTCACATATCCAACTATATTCTACAATAGATTCAGAAATGGTATGTTATATTGTGAATAATATCACGTTAAAAATATGAGAATTTGATATTTTGAAGGCGGGGGATATTGATTTAGCTGTAATGGGTAAGGGAAAAGATAAAGAACGATGAGAAAGCGGTGAGGATGAGTGATGAAGATAGCTGGCATAGGAGATATAAGGCGTTCAAGAAGTTGAATATTTAGTGATAAGAGGAGTAAGGAGGTAAGATGGGCGTTGATATGTATCTATATGTCTATAAACTTACTCATCAAGGCTTTCGATTTCGTCGATGATGCTTTTGAAATAGATTAATTCAGCGATGAGATCATCTATAGATGTAAACACAAAGCTCACATTTGTGAGAGATTTTCTGTCGATGGATGATAATAGTTTATCGAGTATTTTGATCTTGTCTACTGCATATTCGTATATTTTCGGTACTCTCAATGTCAATTTATCGTTGAGTTTATCAAGGCCTTGGATAAATTCGTATGCCACTTCGAATTTGACGTTCGATAGGTCAAACGAAAAGATGAATGGCTGCTTCATTACAAATGGGATTGCCCTTTCTTCTGATAATTTTCTAACCTCTGTTATGGAGATGACTTCAAGAAGGATCTCAAGTTTTCTATCTTGAAAGAGCTCCTTGTTCTGTATCACGTACTGATTACACAAGGATAGTATTATCTCGCAATCGTTCAACGTGTTCTCTAAACGCAGTAGCCTTTTCGAAGGCAGATTGTTGTAGTAGAGGTCTTTTAGAGCAACAAGGTTTGAAATCTTAAATTTGTCGAGATTTTCGTCGTTGAATTTCAAGAGCTCTACTGTTTCAGGGATATTATCTCTCTGAAATTCATACAACATCAAAAGCAGCCCGTACACTTCAATTGGTCTTTTTTCAACTGGTTCAGCTCCAAGCAGATTTACAATGCTTAGAGAATGCAAGTCTATGAACATTTGGTCTTCTATCTTTATAATGACCGGTGCGTAGTAGTCAAGGAGTTCATTGAAAAGGAAATTTGGGTCGAAGTAAACTTGTATCATATTCTATCGTACTCCCCACAGTATGGTGATTACTTGGTCTCCCTCAGATAAACTCCTATAAATTGATATCAATCAACTGATTCGTTCTCTGTTTTCTCGCAACGTAAAAACGTATGCCAATACTTCTGCAACTGCCTTGTACAGGTTTTCTGGAATCACATCACCTATTTCCGTGTTGTAGTAGATTTCTCTGGCAAGTCTCGGATTTCTTACGATCGGTACATCACTATTTCTCGCAATTTCCATTATTCGCAATGCAACTCGATCTACTCCTTTTGCAACGAGTATTGGAGCAAAGTTTTTTTCAGGATCGTACTTTAGTGCACATGCAAAGTGTGTCGGGTTTGTGATGACTACGCTTGCTTCAGGCACTTCTTGCATCATTCTGTGCATAGAATATTGCATCATTATCTGTCGCTGTCTTCTTTTTAGTTCTGGGTTCCCTTCTATTTCCCTGAATTCTTCCTTTACCTCTTGTTTCGTCATTCTGATGTTCTTTTCATACTCGTACCGCGAATAGAAATAGTCTGCTATCGATACGATGATGAGTGCTATAGCGCATTTTATCATCAGTTCGGTGAGTACATCCCATATGATGAGGCTTCCATCCATTATATCACTGTCGACTGTTAACATGATTCTATCATAATTACCATTTATTACGCTGTATCCCACGAATCCTATTATTGCAATCTTCAAAATCGCTTTTGCGAGTTCAAATAATGACCTCAACGAGAACATTCTCTTTAGACCTGTGAGAGGATTTAGTCTATTCAAATCTGGCACCAATGGCTTGGAAGAAAACAAGAATCTTGTCTGGAGCAGACCTATGGCTAATGAAACGAGTGCTGCTGCGAAGATTATGAACGCAAGGTAAATGAGCGTTGAACTGAAAGATTGATATGCGTATATGATGAGGTCTTCGAAGGCATTCAAGTCTAAGTCAGATATCTGGAAGACCATCTGCGTACCATTTACAAGCGAGTCAAGTAAGCTTTTTCCCACGTACATGAAAACAACGGAGACTGCAAGAAAGCCGAGCCCTGAAAGGAGTTCGGCAGAAACAGGTACTTGCCCTTCTTCTCTTGCCTTTTGTCTTCTTCTCGGTGTAGCCTTCTCAGTCTTGTCAGGATCAGCAAAGAGTTGGAGGTCTATTCTATAGTTGTACCCGTTTGGTTCTCCATTGTTCAATTGCTGAATTACTTGGCCAG
>DPXZ01000044.1:0-1247 GCA_003526765.1 Fervidobacterium sp. | reverse complement strand
TCTATGTACGGTTCCATCTTCATCACTGCACTTGATATCAATTCTACCCATACCGGTATCATCCCTATTATCACAACAAACATTATGAGTGTACTTGCAGGCATTGCAACCATGAAAACGTTCATCTGTGGCACTAATCGTGAGAGAAGACCGAACAGTACATTTATTAAGAACATCAACCCTATGATGGGAAGTGCCAATTGAAGCGAAAAAAGGAACATGTCCATGAAGATTTTAAAGTATTGTGTGTTGAGTTGGTCAAATGGCAACTCTGTAAGTACCAGCGGGAATTTTTCAACCGATTTTATAACTGCTTCGTATATCAGTATGTGTCCTTTGAGCGAGACGAATACATAGAGCGACATGATATAGACAAGCTCGCTCGTTATTGGAGATTCTTCTACCGTTGGATCCAATGCACCGCTCACGTTGAACCCCGATTGAATACCGAATATCTCACTACCCGCATAGACCGCGCTGGCTATCGTGTAGGCTATCAAACCAATGAAGAAACCGATGAAAAAATTCATAGCCAAAGACGTAACTATAGTTGGCAGTGGAAGTGTTATGGGAACTGCTGCAGCAACATGAGGTAA
Organism: Fervidobacterium sp.; assembly: GCA_003526765.1. Taxonomy (GTDB): domain Bacteria; phylum Thermotogota; class Thermotogae; order Thermotogales; family Fervidobacteriaceae; genus Fervidobacterium. Next base: position 651 of record DPXZ01000044.1, on the reverse strand, counting down.
CGTCATGTAACTCATCGCTATCAATAATGCAACTAATATCTCAGTTGGCAGTGTGAAACTGGCAAACAGTGGGGCTATGAGCATCATGCCGGTTAGTCTTGAAAGAATAAGTCCCCAGCTGAGCGCATATTGCTGGACCATGTCGTATAGGCTATTTACAGTCATACAATCACCTAATCGCAAAATTTTTCAATTTCATAATTGCATGTACATGTTATTATTCTTATTGTATTTTACCACGTTTCTCTAAGATAATTATAAATTTATTATCGTTACATCTTTGAGTTTTCTTCGGCTTTTGGAATGGTTTTTGAGATGGAGTGAATATTGTAGAGTTCATTTCCATTTCCGGGTTTGTCGTTGTAGAATGGCCTTGTGCAGTCTTTGCAACCTGATGTAAGAAATGCATGTGAAATATCGAGTGTTGAGCCTAACGTTTGATCATAGATCAATTTCGATATGTTATCGTGCTCGTTGAATTCTGCATGTACCGTCAGGTCCTTGTCGAACATGAGATATCTCAGAATCTGTATCTTTCTGTATCTTTCAAGAGATGGCATGTGGGCGTGTTCAAGTTTTGTGCCCTTTACAGGTGTGAACGCAAATAGTGCAATTTCTACGCCAAGTGACTTCATCGTTTCAAAAATACGC
>DPXZ01000141.1 GCA_003526765.1 Fervidobacterium sp. | reverse complement strand
ATTATCTTAACTGTTTGTGCTTCAAAGATCAACAATATTTCACCCGACATTTCTTCTCTTAAACCCATCTTTACCGCACAGACTACTTCTTCTGGTTCATCAAAGAGAAATGGTATCTTTGATATTGGTATCACCTTTACTTGTGGAACAGATATATCAACTTTCTTATCTAACATCATAGATAACGCAGTTGCAGCATTTCCAGTACCAATATTACCCACTTCTTTTATCGCATCGAGTTGCTTTTCCCCTAGTTTTTCTAACATTTGCTTGCCTCCTATCTTTGACTAAAATAACCGAGTAATATTTAACATTGTATGACGTCTTATCTTCTCTGAATTTTTCTATTTTTTCATACTTCTCATCTTCAATTCCTTTTGGAATATGAATTTGACCAATCTCGTCTCGAAAGTTGAAGATAAATCAAGAAATTGTAGACCATATACAAATCCATCTTCTAACTTTTCATCTTGTCTTGCTACTCTTGATTTCTGCTTATTCAAAGCTAAGTCTTCACTTAATGTTAGATCAACGTATATTATATCATCGACATTGAGGTACTTCTTTGTTGTAATCATCATCCCACCAGCGCTTATGTTTCTAGTTGTAAAAGGGAAGGATTCCGCATTTTCTTCAGAAGTTGTGTACAACCTTCCATCTAAGAAAATTTGAATACGCACGAATTTCCTTCGTTCAGTGCGTCGAACCAATTCGGGAAATGGAACAGGAATCACATACACATTATCCATCTTAGTAACGCCGAGTGATACAGTATCAAACTCATATATGGAAGATCTATCGAAGAGACTGACTGTCATCCTTACACCTTTTGGTATTGGAATGAACTTTCCTTTCAAAGAAGGTATAGATAGGAAAAGGATCATTCTCTCAAAATCTATGTCTACGACATTGCTTTTGTAAGAACCCTCCAATTCCTTCACAAATATGATATTTACAACTGCAGGGAGCCCTATTTTCAAAGATTTTGCAGAATCAACGAGTTCAACGTAGGCCATTACAGCTTTTCCCCCATGCCATGATATTTTTCATAAATATCTTTCCAATTTTCCGATGGAGACTCTATATAAGCACCGAATCTGTAGCATTCTTCCTCTTCAACTACCCACATTACTGTGCCTTTTTCCAAATTACCCAAGAGATCAATCTCGATACTCTCTCGTAAACTAGGCTTGTACTCAGAAATTGCTTGAAAACCATTTTCTGATACATCCAATATAACAGATTTGAAACCAAAGATTTTACATTTTTGGAATGATGCATATCTTGGTTTTGCCCTTCTTTGGAGAATGCCAGCTTTATCGAAAATCAAATATACATAATCCTCTTCATCTTTTTCAACAAAATTACCTATCAATGTCAGCACAACTCCTTCGATAGGTATATCTATCCTAAGCAATTGGGGAATATCTGCACGAACGACGAATGCAACTTTGAATTGTCGCCCTCTTATTTCCTTGAGTTTTACAGTGTATTCTGCATCTTTTCCAAATCCCCGTACGATTATGTTTTTCAAATTAACGTTGACGTACTCTTCTAAAGTCATCGAGCTACACCTCTAAATAAATTTAAAAACTTTTCCAGTACGCGTTCTTGATCTTTGGGATTGTTTGATGCCTTGAGCAATATAGAGACTAATCGTGTCACTGAAAAAGATGGCTGGATGTTCCTATATTTTTTCACGAACAATTCTCTGTCATGAATACTCCTTTCAACCAAGGGATGGTCCTTTATTATCGTCACCGAACTCACTCTATTGTTCACAAATCTCTCAACGACTTCTGAAAATCTGGACATCAATTTCGTTGCTTCCTTGACATCTTGAACCATGTTTGCAACCAGATGTATACTCTCTCCACCGATTCCTTTAATACTGAGTAATTTAACGATCGTATACGTGTTCACAATAGAAGTCGGTTCGACAGTACTCATTATTATGAAATCGTCGACAAGTGCCAAAAAAGGCATATAAGCCTCTGAAAAACCCGGAGGCATATCCATTACAACTATCTCGTAGTTATCAAGTAGTTTCAAGAAATGAGTAGTGAAATCTTTGAGTACCAAGTCGCTGACAGCTAGAACGTCTGAAACATCGCCACCAAGGGAAACTAAATCCACGCCATAGTTCGTGTGCGTTACAAGGTCGTCTATGGAACAAGCACGATTGACAAAGTCCTTTATACTGAATTTAGGAAATGCACCGAGCAATATATCTGCATTTGTGAAACCAATATCTGCGTCCAAAACCAGGACTTTTCTACCAGTATCTGCAAGGGTAGCTGCCATATTTGTTGCGATGAGAGTCTTTCCTACACCGCCTTTTCCACTTATAACTGCAACTACTTGGCTGCTTTTCAACTTACTTGCTTGGTCTTGCATATTTAAGCACCTCTCGCGACAACAAAACCGCAAGTTCACGGTTATTTGCCTCTATTATATCATCGGGTACCCTTTGTCCATTAGTTATATACGCAATTGGCACGTTCAAAAATGAAGAAATATTCAGAAAATGTCCAAGTGCTGATGTCTCATCCATTTTTGAAAGTATGACGTGGGTAGGGTTGAGAGTGGAAAACTTCTGTAATATCTCCCTTACATCTTCTTTCCTGTACTGCATTCCGATGACCAAGAACAAATAGTCTGGATTCACCACTTCAGACATTGCCTTTATTTCGGTCATGTGCATTTCATTCTTCTGACTGCGGCCTGCGGTATCTATCAAAATCACATCGTAATCACTTAATGCTTCTACTTCAAGTTTTGCTTCTTTAGGTGTATAGGCTACTCTTATTGGAACATCTAACAACATTGCATAAGTTTTGAGTTGATCTACAGCGGCAATTCGGTAAGTATCGAGTGTGATTATTGAGACTTTCTTGTGATCATTTAGCTTTAATTTAGCGGCAATTTTTGCAATTGTTGTTGTCTTACCAACGCCCGTTGGACCAGTAAAAAGAACCCTACCTTTCAATTCTGGAACTGCGGTATTAATAAATGGTAGAAACATCTCAGAGAGGATAAGGCGCGTGTTCTCATTTGAGAAATCCAGTTCTTGATATTTCATCTTTGCATATTCAACAAGCTTATCTTCTATTTCTTCATCAATGTCTTGCCTTTCAAGTGCTTTTCTAAAATCTTGTATCCATTGAGATTCATTGGATTTTTGAGTGGACATCATCGATTTAAGTTCGACCATCATCTTTTTCAGCTCATTAAAATCGTCACTGGACTGAGTGCCTTCCTTGTTCTTTGATAATATCTCCTGAAGTTTGTATATCTGTCCCTTTTCCTCGGTCTGTTGTGACTTCTTGTCTTCAACTGCCGCGGTCACTTCGATGTACGTCTTTGCACCTATGCCCAAAAATCCGCCCTTTTTAACCTTCCGTGTGCTGAGAATAACTGCGTCCTTTCCAAGTTCTACTCGGATTTTTTCGAATGCTTCCTTTATATCATTGACTACGTATTTTTTTACTATCATATTCTCACCACACCTTCAATTGATAAATTGATATCTTCAGGTATCTCTTCAAAAGAGAGAACCGATATTCCTTGTATAAACCTCAATATCATCTTTGCCAAATATGGCCTGATGCTACTTGAAACAACAAGCACAGGGGAATATCCTTTTCTCATAATTTTCTCTAATTCCTGGGAAATCTTCTCAATTACTTCCCTCATTATCTGAGGATTGACGTTCAGGAAAGTTCCCTGATCACCTTGCGCAATCGATTCGGTAAGTATTCTTTCTAAATCGCTGTCCAATGCGATTGCGTGAATTTGCTTGTCTTGAGATAAGAGTCTTGTTGCAATCTGGCGTTTCAGCCCTCTTCTTACATACTCTGTTAAGCTCTCTATATCACGTGCTCTCTCTGAATTGTCCAAGATTAGTTCGAAAATAAAAGAGAGATTTCTAATAGATATGCCCTCACTGAGTAATTCTTGAAGGACTTTCTTTACAGCCGTCGGTTTGACAGAATTGAATACATCGTCAACCAACTTGTCGAACTTGTTCCTCAATCCATCCACAAGTAATTGGAATTCCCTGTTTCCCAAAAGTTCTGCAGCGTACTTTCTCAACACCTCGGTCACATGGGTTGCGAAGACTGTTGGTGGATCAACTATGGTGTAACCTTTCTGTGTGGCTTCATTCTTCTTACTTTCATCAATCCAGAACGCTTCCAACCCAAAGGCAGGCTCTTTCACCTCTATGCCTGCTATCTTTTCGGTAACAAATCCAGGGTTTATTGCCAACAGTCTGTTTGGTATCAATTCGTATCTTGAAACCTCAGCACCTCGTATAAAGATTGCATATTCGTTTGGTTTTAGAATTACACTATCTCTAACTCTTATAGGAGACAGTACAAGGCCAAGTTCTTGTGCCAATTGTCTTCTTATCATCGTCAGTCTCTCTAGTATATCACCACCTTGCGAAAGATCTGCCAAAGGAAGGAGACCGTAGCCGATGTTTATCTCTACTGTATCAGATTGTATTACCTCAGCCACTTCCTCAGGAGTTGACAAAATTGGTCCAGAAGGTGCACTGGGTGTCGGTGCACCCATTGTTGCAGCGGCTGGTCCACCTTCAGGTTGTACCGCTTCCTGCCTCCTTATCATGACGCCAGCAATAATTAAAAATCCACCTATTAAGAGACTTGTAAAAGTTGGAAGAGGAGTGAACAGCCCAAGAAATACGATCACACTACCAGTTAGTATGATTACTCGCTTTTCACTACTCAATTCCTTGATTAATTCTGCGCCCAAGTTATCCTCCGTAGCACTACGCGATACGAGTATACCTGTAGCTGTTGAAACCATCAACGCGGGAATCTGACTAACCAATCCATCACCAACTGTGTATAACAAAAAAGTTGCAGCCGCATCGGCAAATCCCATTTGATGCATCAGTACACCTATGAGTATACCACCTATGCTATTGACCAATGTTATTATTATACTAGCAATTGCATCACCACGAACGAACTTCGATGCACCATCCATTGCACCATAGAAATCTGCCTCACGCCTTATTTGATCCCTCTTGTACCTTGCCTCGCTCTCGTTTATCAATCCAGCATTAAGATCAGCATCGACACTCATCTGCTTACCAGGCATGGCATCGAGCGTAAAACGTGCTGCAACTTCCGAGATACGCTCTGAACCTCTTGTGATCACTATGAATTGTATGATAACCAAAATGATGAATATAACTATACCTACAACATAATTTCCACCGACAACGAAATTCCCGAATGCTTGTATAACTTTTCCACCAAAGTTCGGACCTTGCAAGAGTATAGCCCTTGTAGATGCAACGTTCAACGATAGGCGAAATATAGTTATGATCAGCAAAATAGTTGGAAACGATGCAAGTTCAAGAGCAGTAGTGATGTACATTGTGGAAAAGAGCAAGATCAACGATAAGGATATATTTAGGAGTTGAAAGAAGTCAAGTAGAAAATTAGGTATAGGTATGATCATCAGAAAGATGATGGCAACGACCAGCAAAGCTACTATAATATCAGTATTCACAGCATCACCTCTGTAAACCCAAAGAATTTTTCGAAAATTTTGAACGATTTATACTTATACAGTGTCTAAATAATTGGAAGTAAGAAATAATAAGATAGACTAATCAACATTAATAGGTATAGAAAAACCTATGTAACAAAGTTGTTCGACAATAGTACTATCAAAAGCACTAATAATTTAACAATAATAATGATACAATCTTTCCAGAGAACCCCCTATCCCCCTTGAGATACACCCCCCACGGCTTTATGCGGGTCAAAAAAAGGCCCGCTTTTTTTATTCCTTGAGCTATTTACGTGCATTTTCAACGTTCCTATCACTTACCCACGCAAAAATTGGAGAATATGTTATCGAGTAGATCCTCTGTGAAGTTCCTCCCAGATAGTTCATCCAACTCACCCAAAGCCTTTCTGATATCCAACGATACGATATCCACCGGATAACCTTGTTCTAAAACGCTAATAGAATTTTTGACATAGTGGTGCATTCTCTTCAAATATTCCAGTTGCCTTTCGCTTATAACATGCGATAATTCCCCGTCATC
>DPXZ01000035.1 GCA_003526765.1 Fervidobacterium sp. | reverse complement strand
TCAGCACAATCATGGGCGCATTCTTAGACACACTTCCCATAATTTCATACCTCTTACCCATCATCGTCATACTCGCCATATTCATCTTGAATAGAAAAGTGGAAAACTAAACAACTAAAAAATTGAACAACGATTGTTGCAATCCAAAAAGAAAAGCCCCCGAATCGCATCGGGGGCCTTTCGATAATTCTCAGATTTGACAATTGATATTACTCAATGCTATTACTTAACTCACTTAACGGTTACTACCTCGAATTTCGATATCTCCGGAGCCATCTTGGCATTTTCCTGGACCGATACATCAAGTTTAACGACTATCTCATCTTTGGAAATATTGTTCGTAACTGTTCCTAATGGCTTACCAACACCAACTAACCAATTCCCTGCAAGCAACATCTGCTCTTTGTTCAATCCAACCATTGTATTTCCTTTCAATGGACTTTTCAACCACACTTGGAAATAAGGAGTATCGCCGTAACCTATCGCGTAGAACATCAATTTTCCATCGGCGGTTCTCAATAGCTTCACACCTTTGGAAACGCTTTTTTCAAGGATTATCGTAACCGATTTCTTTGGATCCACGCTTATTTCCTTTACTTTGAAGATACCGAGTGGTTCACTCAACTTCAACTGCACATTTGCGGTTTCAATTGCTGCTTCTACGTAAACTCCCTTTTCATCGGCCTTTATCGTATTTCCGTTTATCTTACCATCGACCATCAAATTGTTACCGTACGGATCAACTATGTATACGTTTGTCCTCACCTTGCTCGATGCAGATTGATTGAACATGCCACAACCCGATACAATCAACAACATAAATACTATTGAAATATACACTGCTTCCCTGCTCACTTTACTCATTTTTCTTCCCTCCTCACCAATTTGCCCATGCATCTTCTGGAACGGTTAATCCAAACATACTTGCAAACACATACAAATCTTCTTCATTTATCATGTTGGTGTTATCAGTTAAAAATCCTGCTCGATATGTTGAATATGAAGATTGAGAGTATGGTATAAACCCTTCACGTGGTCCCAAGTTGTAGATAAGATCATCCCCAGAAACGGTACTACCATATTTACTTAAGAAAAATTGCCAATCGTTTATATCTACATCGAAATCGCCATCAAAATCACCCAAAACATAGAGATAAGGATTTGTCCGATAGACACTCCTAGCTTTCAGTTCCTGTGAATCGATAAGCTGGCCTGTTATTTGTACATAACCGTATAAATCAAAAAAGTTACTAAACAGAGTATCATTTGTACCGGTGAACTGTGTTTTTTGCGGAAAATCTAGATTTAAAACAATTGTAGCAACTCTCGTTGGCGAGGGAAGTTTATTCTCTATACTTTGGAGTACATATTTTACATTATTTGTGGTTTTTGTAGCTTCCACTATCTGTATATTGGGTACAAAATCTGGTTGCATAACGCTTTCGATTCTAACATCATTTTTGGTCTTTAAATTCATAGTGTAGACAATACTACCTGTTGCCGCATCCAAGAAGAGATATGCGCGCGTTCGACCATAAGCATATTCCGGTAGCAAAAGTGTGATGGTTGCACCTAATTGTGCATAATAGATTTCCACATATCCTGGCCCTTTCAGTTCCAATGATATTTCTTCCTTAGAACCATAAGTATTTTTATCTATTCCACCAGGTTTGGCCGGATCCCATTGATACACATTCCATTTGAATGCGTACCAGTCTTGCTTCTTATAAGAAGTATCCGCCTTGATCGTTATTCTGGGAATAGTTGTACTGGACTTGTAACTGCCGTAATCAAAAAATCCATATTTTGTTTCAGTTACCTCTGCATCTGCATCTAATGGATACTTGTGATATATGTAATACGTGTAAGTAGCATCGGCATAAACTTTCACTTGCTTATCGTTGAACCTGAATGTTAAAGTTGCAGGATTGTCTCCCTCACTACCTTCGTATGCATTTGGGCCAGTTTCCCAGAACCTGAACCCAAATTCTGAATCGATGGATGGTGGATTTACACCTTGCACTGTAGATCTAAACTGAGGAGTAAAAAGCAAGGTTGCAGAAGTTGGTGTTGAAAAAGTTACTTCCAGTCTTTGAGAGCCTGGAATACCTTGAGGCATCTTTGTCAAGATTGATTCATTTGTACGCAAATTAGTTAATGTTGTTTCAACAGAATTATCCGAATTTATGATTCTTGCGTCGTATTTCAGTCCGTAGTTTGTACCACCTAACTTTTCACTTGATAACTCGTTCCCGTTCAATCCTTCTACTGCAATTATCCGAATTCTAGTCCTGAAAAGTGTTGCCGATGCATCTATAAATCCGCTCCGATAAGTATTTTGGCCGTATGTTGCCCATATGCCGTAAGGTCCCCTTGCATCGAATTGCCATGCATAAACTGTTCCATCGTTTGTTGCAGTGGCAAAGTAGTAATTATCATTATTTATAGATCCAACTGGCGCAACACTGATGGCCGCACTAATCGGTAAAGAACTCGGAACTTGGTAATTCCAGATATCTGTAAGAACACCAGATGTTGGGTTGAAAGAGAGAATAGATACCTTTCCGGAACTGTAGCTATCCGAAGATGGTGTAATAATATAAGTAATTCCGTCACTGCCTTTCACTATTGATGGTGTTGCAGTCACTTTTTGCCCTAAGGTGTAACTTGCAAGAGTTATCAAATTATCGTTCAACACAGCAACTTTCCCACCACCAAATACATAAATGTATCCATCTCCGTCTATCAGGACACCCGCATTGTCGCATCCAGGTAGTACTTTCTGGTGAATTTCATTTCCAGAAGCATCTATTCTGTAAAGTGTTCCAGTAAGGTTCAAGGCATATATAATGCCACTTTCGTTCATCGCCATCGGCGTAGTGAATTCACCGCCTAAAGTTATTTTTAACGTAGCATCTAACGTGTTGGGAGCTACATCGTAAAAATTACCGTTTTGTGCTAAAACATATAAATGATCCTTCGAAGGACTAAGGATTGGTGCTATTTTTATTGGACTACCAATTAGTTTGCTTACAGTCGATAAATTAGAACCATCGAACTCAGCTTTGAAAATCTTCCCATCCATCGTTCCAAAATAGATCATGATATTACTAGCAGTTGAATAAGAGGCCACGCCATATGCAGCTGAAGAAATATCTCGTGAATATGCTTGTGAAGATGAACCTGATACTCTGTGCACAACTAACTTATTTTGTCCAACGCCTTGAGCTGTTACATAAACAAGGTAATTCGATGATCCAAGATTAACGTATGCTGCAGGGGAAACTATGTTCGTTATTCCACCCACTTTACCATTAGAAATCAGCCCTCCTGCCATAGTCAATTCATACACACTTCCATCGCTTGATAGAAAAAGTAGATTTCCTCCTTCTTTTGCAATGATGCTGGGCCCAGTTTTGTTGGGCACCGGCCAAGAGAATTGCTGAGTAGACCACAGTCCAGAAACACTTAAGTTGCCAAATAGCATAGCTGAAATCAGCAAGAACGTTGTTGAAATCAAAACTTTGGAAAATGATTTCATAGATTCGCCTCCTTACTCTCAATTTATTTCTTGATCAGAAACAAAAACTTCCAATTTCGGTGTCACACAACAATAAATGCTTGTTTACAGTGGTATCCATTTGGATAAGAAATAGCTGATCATTGAACATATAACAAGAAACTTCCCACATCTGGCATCGTGTTCCCACTTTTATCTTTTACATTCATGATAGTCACATAATAGTATCCCATCGCCAAATCTGTCTGTACAGAAAATGTTGCAGTCCTTCCATCCGAAGAGATATCCGAAACATTCATGAATAGATCTCTATAGAAACCATCTAAGTTGTCTTCCTTTATCAAAAGTATTGGTTTACTCGATGTGTTTATGCCGCCCGGATCGAAGACGGTTAATTCGAATACTGTAAGCCCTGGGAAGACGTAGTTGGCTTCCGATTTCGATAGTTCCTCACCGTTCGCCTTCAACGATATGAATCTTGGCCCGTTGTAGTCTTTGACGGATATGACGGTTTCTGCTATACCTGCTCTTCCATCATTTGATTCTGCATAAACTGTTATGTAGTGATCACCTTCTTCTATGTCCCAAAGTGTAAATAGTTGTACTGCGGTGGTTGTTGCATTTGGGTATTCAGCCACGTTTCTTCCATCAACTAAGTAAACGACCTTTTTGAACGTAACATCTTTTTCTTGAGGAATCATGGCAATTACGGCAGTCCTGCCTGTGATGAGCTCTGCAGGGCTCAGTTCGACTTGGAATCTCAGAGCCGTTCCACCAACATATATTCTCTTCGCAAATGTCGACATGTTGCCTTCTCTGTCGTACGCAACGATGTTTATTGCATGAGTGCCCAAATCTTTCGGTGCAATCATCACCTCTTCGGTATACGATGTACCGTTTATGGCCTTACTGCTGATGAGATCACCGTCGAATGTTAGGGAATAGTTAGAGAGCGCCACGTTGTCTCTGAGTGCAACCCTGACGGAGATGTTCGACTGTTCCGAATAGAATGTATCTGCATATACAACAATTTCTGGTCCCTCACTGTCCGTGGGAAGGACCGTGAAAGATAGTTTTGTTGCATCGCTCGTGTAGTATGTTTTTGTGTTTATGAATAATTCAACATTTCCCTCATTTGTAATACTTCCAAGTCTGAGATATGCATACCCCGGCTTTATCGTAGATTCTTGAGATAGCGCGCCGGAAACAGCCAGGTCAACCTTTGGATTCTTGCTACCTATTTTGAGTTGTAACAAGACTTCATCGCCTACGTACGGTTTTTCCGGAATGAGCTTTATATCTTCGATGTTCGGTGGCAGTTGATCAAAGACAGTGACGTGAGATGATTCTTTGTATTGTTTACCATCTACTATCGATGTGCCAATCGTTTCAACTGTGTATTCTCCAGGCTTGTCTGGTATCCAGTTGTAGCGGTACGGATAGGAACGGAGCAGCTCGCTTATACTCGTATCACTGCTCGATATGGAGAGTTCTATCTTTGAGATACCTGGTTCAGTTGGCTCAACGGTTACTGAGACTGGCTCACCAACTTTTGTTATCATATTGAGTCGTAAATCTATCTTCTTATTACTACCGACTTTTGGCGAGGCGCAACTTTGAACGAGAAACGTAGCGATAAATACGAGAAAAAACGCCAAAATGAGCATCGAATGCCTTTTTGTATTTCTAACGTGATAAAGAATGTGTTTGATCATCTCAAATACACCTCCAAATTTATTCTTGCACATTTCCTTTTACATCTCTTATATATTCTTTATTGCCACGGTTTTATCCTAACAAACACATATATTGATTTTTCACGTTCGTGTGGTATAATCTTTTAGCGATTAGAACTTGTGTTGGGGCCGTAGCTCAGTTTGGGAGAGCGCTACCATGGCACGGTAGAGGCCGTGGGTTCGAATCCCATCGGCTCCACCAAAATATGTGAA
>DPXZ01000133.1 GCA_003526765.1 Fervidobacterium sp. | reverse complement strand
GAGATCAGAAACTTTTACCATGTGCTATGCCACATCCCCTGCTGAAACGTTGTCATTCTCTCGAATTGTGATTCTTATTTATCTTCGACAATATTATATCAAGTGTTATGTCTCTATCTTTGAACGGAATTTTCAGCGTTTCCGTGAATGTTTGATATGGTTCGTGACCTCTGCCAGTAATCATCACAACGTCGCCGCGAGTTGCCAAGGTGATAGCTGTATCTATTGCCTCTTTTCTATTGAGAACCGTTAAGGATAGGGAATCTGGTGAGATCCCGGTCTCTACTTCCTTTATTATCTCTTCAGGGTCTTCGCCCCTCGGATCATCAGTTGTTAGTATCGCTATATCAGCCAACTTTGTGACCACTTCAGACATCATCGGTCTCTTTCCCTTGTCCGCTTGACCACCAGCACCATATACAACGATGAGCCGCCCTTTTGTAAGCTTTCTTGCTGTAGTTATCACTTTTTCAAGTGCGTCTGGAGAATGAGCAAAATCTATGACAACTTCTATTCCTAGTTTTCTCGCCTCTGGGATTGGTTCAAATCTGCCATCAACACCTCTAAATGTGGAGATATGGCTTATTATCTCATCCAAATCGTAACCTATTTCAACTAACCCAGCAAGTACCAGCGTTACATTGAAAGCGTTGTATTCGCCTATCATCTGCGTGTAAACTTTCTTCTCACCGTAAGGTGTCTTCAAGGTAAAAATCGTTCCATTCCATGAGGTGGAAACATTGGATATTCGGTAATCCGCCTTCTCACTTGTACCTATGGAAACAGCCTTCGGAACATTCCTGCCATTCAACAATTCCAAATAATCTTCGTTGATAACTGCAACGCCATCTTTTTTGAGCAAATCAAATATATGCATTTTGGCATTTGCATAATGTTCAAACGTCGGATGGTAATCAAGATGGTCCCGCGTAATATTGGTGAGGCCAGCTATATCGAACCTTAACGTCTCCACCCTTGCTTGATCCAAAGAATGTGATGAAACTTCCATAGAGTAGTAACTTCCACCATTTTTGTATGTTCTTGCCATGTTTTCCATAATTGTAATTGCATCTGGAGTAGTATTGTGTATGTAAAACTTATCCCCCATTATATCGTTCATCACCGTACCAGATAGGCTCCCGTTCAATCCTATCTGTTGCATGATGTGATGGAATAAGTGAGCACATGTGGTCTTACCGTTCGTTCCAGTAACACCGAACGTAATGAGATGGTTGTATGGATGATCAAAGAATGTATCAGCAAGATATGCTTCGGCAAGTCTACTGTCGTAAACTTGTACGTATGGAATTTTCGAATTTATTTCCTTCTCTGTAACGAACGCTAAGACATTTCCCTCGCTGTAAAGTTTTTCCACAATCGTATGGGAATCAAAATTCTTACCTACCCTGCATATGAAGACTGTACCTGGTTTAACTTTCGTAGAATTGTTGGTAATGTACTCAACGTCTAATTCCTTAAGTTCTTCCAAGATATTATCTTTTACAACTAACTTACTTATACTTTCCAAGAGCTTACCAAGTTTCAACTCTACTCACCCCTCTAGTATGCACGACTTTGAAAAGGAGTACACTGTTCAATAGAAATTATAACACTCTATCAGAATTCTTCAATGGGAATAGGTGAACAAAAAAGGCATCTTATGGCCTATTTGCATAAGATGCCTCCTCATAATCTACTAATACATAGAATACATAGATACTTGATAAAAGGAAAAATAGCTTACGATATAAGTCTGTAGAACGCCTCTATATCTTGGTCATCCACAGTCTGTCTTTCAGCAGAACAGTTCATCATACTTTGCAGATATGCGAATGCAGTATTCTTCCAACTGTACTTATTTGCTAACAACAATGATTTTTCATTTGTGAATTGAGTCAGAGAAAGATAAAGTTTCGAACCAATGTCTTTGATATCATCGGGATCTATCAACAAACCTTCTCCATCCGACAATATCTCGGCTGGTCCACCGTTTTTTGTTGCCACTATCTTAAGACCGCACGCAGCAGCCTCTATGATAGCTAATCCGAATGGTTCGTACGTAGCCGGAAGCACAAAGACGGAATTTCTTTTTGCACACACTCTGTAAAAACTTGCCAAAGCAGCTTGGTCAGATATGTTTACGAAGAAGATGCTCTTGCCGATCTCCGATTTTGCAACGTCCACTATTTCTCTCAGTATTCTAGCCTCTTCCGTCTCTTTCTCATATGCGAACTTCTCAACGTCTTCTATTCCCCTTGCTACTATGAAAAGGTTCGCTGATGAGAGCAGTTGTTCATCGCTTAAAAATGCCTTTACAACTGATATGTGATTTTTCTTTCTGTCTATCCTGCTTGACATCAAAATGAACGGCAACCTTTGCCTATTCAAAGGTGCCCTTGCAAGTTTGTCTTCGATATACTGTTCCATAAGTAAGTCGATGTCGCTACTTCTCATATTGAATATCTTGTGATTTATTCCCGGTGGTATCACCTTAAATTTTTCATCGTATGGATTGCAATCGTACGCTTCGTGTGAATATTGTTCGTATCTTTCCTGATTTGTGCTACAAACGACAAAGGAGGCATACTTAAGTGCCAAATTCTCAGCACATATTCTGGCTGAAAATCTGTACTTTTTCTCGAGTCCTTGCTCACTGCAGGCTGAATTAAGCAATTTTTCTTTTTTCCAAGCACCGAGTGAGTGACCAGTAAATGAAAATGGTATACCAGTCCTTTTCAAGAACAATACACCGCTTATACCACCGTCGCCGTAATGTGTTGTCACAAACTCTGGAAAAATCCCTTCTCCTTCATAGAACTTGTAGATACCATCAACGTATTCTGGTAGATAATTCCACAGATCCTCTTTTCTCAAGAACTGATTACCTCCGAATGGAATACGCACAATCCTGACATTTGGTGCATCAGGGTAAAAATCGAATTGTTCAGAAAATTCTGGCCACTTTTCGTCAACTATTCTTCTTGTAATTATGTCTACCTTTATACCAAGCTCACCCATTGCCTTTGCAAGTTCTTTGACATAGACAAGCTGTCCACCAAAATCAGGATGTTCGGTCAGGTGACTGTCGTTTTTGTCGAAATTACCTTGTGGATTGAAGAATGCTACATGAGTTATGCCTTGACTACTACCATTCATCGAATCACCTCTTTTATATTTCTAAGAGCGCATGCTTCGTCTAATTCTCATTCAATATTGTAATGTTCAATGGCACATCTGCTCCTACGAAACCCAATATATATCCAGCTATTTTACTACCAATTATGCAAGATTCAATGAATGTTTTATTTTCGAGTAGGCCGTAATACATCCCTGCCCAAAAACCATCGCCAGCACCTGTAGAGTCCACTATTTTCTTGGCATCAGATGGAATAGGCACGATTCTTCCTCCATCGGAAGCAAAGGCACCATATTTCCCTGCGGTTAGAACAACATTCTTTACGCCAGCCTCGAGGTAGCGATCGATGTAATAACGTACTTTATCGTTAAATTCGTAATCTACATCACCAAAGAGCGCAATCGAGTCGTCAAGTGATGGCTTTGAAACTTCAACTGATTTCAGTACATCAATTATCTTTTCTCTCTGAATCTTACCACAGCTAAAAAGTTTGTCTCGACAATTTGGATCAAATGCGATCCTTATTTTCTTTTCCAATGCCCATTCGAGTATTTTATCAGCTGTCTTTGAAACTGGTTGAGTTGTAAATGGCCAGCAACTAAAGTGTAGATACTCAACACCATCGAATATATCATCGCCGGGATATTCTAAGAATCTATCGGCACCACGAATTACGAAAAAGTCTGGACTCAGCTCCGTTCTTTGCACGAAAACAAGCGTTGTACCATTTATATCATCACATTGAATGTAAGATACATCGACACCACAACGTGAGAGACTGTCTATTATCCTCTTACCTATTATATCACTTCCAACCCTAGAAAGTACCACTGCCTTTTTACCAAGTAGCGACAGATATCTTGCAATATTCCCTGGTGAGCCACCGACTTTCATCACAAAATGCTCTGCACTTTCGAAGTTCTCCTCCGTTATCATATCTGCTAACAATTCTCCCACAAATAAGACCATTGTATGTCACTCTCCAAATGGTTGTCTAATTGAGTTATCCCTTCACACCACCAGCACTAAGCCCTGCAATAATCCTGTTTTGGAATATCAATACCAAAACTACCAATGGTACAGTGACGATAACTGCAGCAGCCATAAGTTGTCCCCAAGGTTGCTCGTATTGAGTTCTACCGGAGAACATCGCTATCGCAACTGGAACTGTGTAATAGTCTGGCTTCTGCATGAATGTAAAGGCAAACAAAAACTCATTCCATGCACTTATGAAAGTCAAAAGTCCTGTGGCCACAAGTCCAGGCGCAGACATCGGAAAGACTATCTGGAACAATGTTCTTGTCCTAGAACATCCATCTATTGCAGCAGCCTCTTCTATCTCCTTAGGTAGGTCTCTGAAGAAATTCTGTAATATCCAAGTTGTGAGTGGGAGTGTTATTGCAACGTATGGTAGTATCAGGCCAAGGTACGTATTTATCAATTTCATGTTCCTTAGAATAACAAACAGAGAACCTAAAATGGAGATCTGGGGAAACATGCTCACTGCCAAAATCAGTATCATGACGAACGATTTTCCCTTCATGTGCAATCTCGCTATTGCATAACCTGCGAAAGAACCAAATATGAGTGTTACTATCGTTGTGATACCAGAAACAACGACGCTGTTCCAGATATTTACATGGAACGGTCTCTCTTGGAAAACTTTCACGTAATTGGAAAACGTTGGTGATTTGGGCCAAAGTGTTGGGTTTGGATCAAAGAGTTCTGAATTTGGTTTCAGTGATGATACAACTGCCCAGTAAAATGGAAAGATGCACCAAATAAGAACAAAAATAACAGAAATGGTAAGAACTATGTTGTATATTATCCTCTTAGTCTTTACGGACATTTTTCTCACCCCTCATCCACTCTCACTCAAGCTTTATTCTGAGTGATCTGATGTATATCACTGCGAATATGGAAATCAATACGAATATGATTACAGAAAGAGCGGAGCCATAACCAAACCATGCACCACTGAAGGCTCTATCCATCAACAACACACGATTATAAACAGCGAGTGTCTCTGTGTTAACACTTCCACGCGTCATGATAAAAACAACATCGAACACCCTTAGAGCATCCAAAGTTCTGAATATCAAAGCCACACCGATTGTAGATTGAACCATCGGTAAGGTAATCTTCGAAAATCGTTGCCATATATTCGCACCGTCTATCCTAGCGGCTTCATAGAGTTCTTCAGGTATCAATTGTAAACCAGCAAGTATGAGGAGCGCCATAAATGGCGTTGTTTTCCACACATCCACCGCGATAATCGCCCACATTGCAGTGTTAGGCATTGCTAGTATGGGGACACCTGGCTCCACTATATTAAGTGCTTCTAAAAGCTTTGTGAGGATACCAGAAGAAGGGTCAAACATCCATTTCCACATCTGGGAAGATATAGCCGTTGGAATGGCCCAAGGAATCAGCATTGCCGCTCTCACAACACCACGCATTTTGAATGGCTGATTGACCAGTATTGCTATCAACAAGCCAAAAATCGTTTCGAGTATTACCGAAACGATCGTGAAAAAAATGGTATTTTTCAGTGCATCTTGGAAACGATCGTCTTTGAATAGTTCAACATAATTTCCAAAACCCACGAACTTTTTTTCTATATCAGGCCTAAGGCCAGTTTCAAAAAAGCTATTATAGAACGTTTGAAAAAGCGGTAAAAAAGCTATTATCGATATCACAAGAAGGGCCGGTATCACCATTCCCCATGCTACCAAAGTCTCTCGAGTCTTAGCTTTCAAATCCTCCACCTCCAATCCCTACGATTCTATTCCAATCTATTCCAAGTCTCGCTCCGAAATTTTTAAAGAAACCGGGGACTTTTGGTCCCCGGTTTGGGAAATTGGAATTGATATTTCAATTATCTGTGACTTATTTACCTGCAAGAACCTTTGTCAATTCCTTTGCCATATCTTCCATCGCTTTTTGCGGAGTGGTTTGCTGCGTAAGAGCTGCATGTATGTATTTTTGCATTGTATCGGAGATTTCACTGTATTTTGCTGTCCTTGGTCTCGGTTCTGCATTGACAAACATACCGTAGAGATCTACCATGAATGGAGCTACCTTTTTGAGTTCTGGGTCTTTGTAAACGTCCATCATCGTTGGGTTCTGACTTGCGTTTATTGCCTTGTAGAGCTGTTGGTCATAGCTTGTCAAGAACTTAACAAGTTTCTTTGCTGCCGCTTTTTCTTCAGCTGTTGCATTCTTGTTTATACCAAGCATCCATCCGCCGAGCGTGGCTGCTGACCTACCTGCAGGACCTGCCGGAAGTGGAGCAACTCCAACTTTCCCTGCAATCTTTGATTCTTTTGGATCATTCACAAGTGCCCATGCGTATGGCCAGTTTCTCATAAAGACCGCTTGACCATTCTGGAATGTTCTTCTTGCCTCTTCCTCCATATACGTTGTAACTGCTTGTGGAGAAACCTTTGTCTTGTAAATTAAGTCAACCATGAACTGGAGAGCATTCACGCCTGCTTTGCTGTTTACTACAACATTGCCTGCATCGTCGATGACGTCTCCACCAAAGGATATGAGGAATTCCATGAAATCACAAACCAAACCTTCATACCTTGCCCCTTGCCATACGAATCCGTACATGTTCTTTTCCTTAGCAGTGATCGTCTGAGCCATCTTTACGAGTTCATCCCATGTTTTTGGAGGATTCTTGAACCCATACTTGTCGAGTAAGTCTTTTCTGTAGTAAAGAATGCCTGCATCTGTAAACCAAGGCACTGCAACTATCTTACCATTTACCGTACCAGATTTAACTGTACCTGGTATAAATTTGTCAAGTTCGAAATAATCCTTGTCTGCAGTAACATCTTCAAGATATGGTGCAAATTCTGCTGGCCAAATAACATCGAGCATCAACACTGTTGGCTCTTTTTCACCAGATGCAAGATAAGTAACGTACAAATCGTGTCTTTCAGTTGACGAGTTTGGCATCGGCATGACAGAGACCTTGATGTCCGGATTTGCCCTCATAAACTTGTCGAGTTGTTCGTACAGCACATTCAGTTCTGTACCAACCGCACCAGCCGTCATCGTTATGGTGACCCTTGAGAATGCTACCAAAGAAAGTACGAGTAACAATGATACTACCAACAACTTCTTCATAACTACACCTCCCGGAATTAGTGTGAGATACTTGACCCAAATTACCCGGCCTATTTATTCGAATTTCAAACTTAATATACCACATACAACTGAAAAGGACCAAACATTGTATTATCGATTAAAATCATAAAAATGAATGATATAAATAGTATTGTTATTCTGATTACAAATAATGAATGATAATTGCCACTATTTCACGAAAATTGTGTTAGAACAAGTGCTTCCCGTTATTGTAAAATATAGCGAGTATAATATTCGAATTTCTAACAAAGTGTGGAACGCACTATAATGTCTGTCATCGTAATTGAATTTTTGAACTATGAGTTCCATAAGTACACAATTCCGCAGAATGGGAGGGCTTAGTATGACTGTAGAGTTACCCGTGAAGAAGCTTGATGATTACAGTATATTTGCCAAAGAAGATGTTGAAAAGGTTAGAGAACTGGGTAAGCAGTTGAAAGGATTGAGGGTCGTCCATGTTAATGCAACCGCATATGGTGGTGGGGTTGCAGAACTTTTGATGACAATCATTCCACTCATGAGAGATGCAGGATTGGACGCAAGATGGGAAGTATTAGAGGCACCTGCAGAGTTTTTCAACGTAACGAAAAAGCTTCACAACACACTCCAAGGGGCCAACATTGAGATTAGTGATGAGGAATGGGCATTGTATGAAAGAGTTAACGAAGAAAACGCAAAGAAACTGAATTTAGATGCAGATGTCGTAATAATCCACGACCCACAACCAGCTTATGTACCTATTTACAGAGATGCTAAGGATACAAAATACATTTGGAGATGCCACATCGACACAAGCACTCCTAACATGAAAGTTTGGAACAAATTGACATCTAAGATGGGCATCTATAAAAAGGCTCTTTTCCACATGATGGATTATGTGAGGCCACCATTTGACAAGATTGCTGTAGAATTTCCACCAAGCATAGATCCACTCAGTCCGAAAAATATGGAGATGAGTAAGGAAGCACTTAAAGAAGTTGCAAAGAGGTACAACATAGATTTAAACAAACCTTTGATAACAGTTGTTGCAAGGTTTGATCCGTGGAAAGATATTCCATCAGCTATAGATGTCTACAGAATCGTCAAGGAGAAACACGACGTGCAACTTGCCATAGTTTCTTCCATGGCAAAGGATGATCCAGAAGGTTGGATATTCTTTGAGGATGTACTTAGATATGCAGGGACGGACAAAGATATACTCTTCTTGACTGACCTTAAAGGTGTTGGCCATAACGAGGTTAATGCAATTCAAAGATTGTCGTCATTGGGACTACATACGGCCACACGTGAAGGCTTCGGCTTAGTTATAAGTGAGATGATGTGGAAGGAACATCCAGTAGTTGCAAGACCAGTTGGTGGTGTTAAGATACAGATAGACGATGGAGTGAATGGATATTTGAGAAGTGATGTAAAAGACCTTGCAAACGTTATATCGAATTTACTTGAAAACAAGAATATGCTCGAAGAAATGGGTAAGAGGGCAAAAGAAAAAGTCAGAACAACCTATTTGTCTACTGCAAATTTGAAGAGATATTTAGATGTCATAAACTCTGTCGTAAATGGCTGAGTAGTTGAATAAGCATTAGAATTAGAATAAGTAATAGTGTCACGGCTATATTCTTTCAAGACATCTATTCCAAAATAATTGCATGTCACTGCGCTATGTGATATATTCTTTGTAGACTTGTAGACTTATAGGTACTGGAGGATTAAGATTGAAAAATGAAACTAAGATTCTGCTGCACATAGTCAGAGAAAAGAGAATCCGTCGGAAGGATTTAGAAGCGATAATTAGCGTGACACCATCAACGATGACTTATTTGCTTGATAAACTCAAGAACTTTATAGATATAGAAGAGGAGGTCCCCACTTTGGGGAAGCCTCCTCAATTTTTATCTATTTCGAAGAATGCTTGGAAGATACTTGCAGTAAGTGTGGGAAGGGAAAAAATACGGGCTGTCCTTTACAATGCAAAGGGCGAGGAACTTGAGAGTTTTGAGCATCGGGTCAAAAAGGAAGATTTATCAAACGATGGAATCAACAATGTCTTGCAGCAAAGTATTGATAAGTTCTACGACTACGATAGTATAGGAATAGCCTTCTCTGGAACGATTCACGATGAGATAGTGGATTCAAAAATACTATCTCTAAGAGACTATGACCCAGTAAGGTCACTGCGTCTCAAATCGTTGGGTGTGCCATACATAATCATATCAGATGTGGAAGCGATAGCCGCGTATGAGTCTAAAAAGACTGGAAAAGATAAAGTTTTTGTGCTAAACTATGGTACGGGTATCGGTGCTTGCTATTACGAATACCACGCACTTTTCAGTAGAGACGAGTTCAAAAATATCCCGTTTGGTCACATGTATGCAGGTGGAAATGAGCAATGTTACTGCGGAAATGTAGGTTGCCTTGAAACGGTTGCTTCAGATTATGTGATCGTCAAGAAGTTCTACGACAAGAATTTGAACTTCATAGATTTCATAAATAGGGAAGAGGAATATTGGAAAATTCTGAAAGTAGTTAGGAATCTCCATAAAACTGATGAAGCGAATGCAAGAGAGTTATATAAAGAAGTCATCGAACACTTGGCAATGACATTGGGAAACACTTCAGTGCTTCTCGGAATAAACGAGATAACGTTGTATGGTGAGGGTGCTTCAAAATGGTTGGCTGAGCAACTTGAAGAGAAGATCAATAGCCTTGCAAAGAATTTTTCCATATCTGTCAAGTACGGTAATACTTTAGATGCTGTAGAAAGGGGAGTATCGTTAGAAGCGGCGATAAACCTCATAAAGAAAAAAATTACAAAATGATATTCTAATCAAATTCGGAGGTTTACTATGTACATAATTCTTATCGGTGGTGGTACAGGTTCCGGAAAGACAACTGTGACGAATAAGATAATCGAGAGATTGGGCAACGACAATTGCGTGATATTGCCCATGGATAACTATTATAAGGACATGGGACATGTACCGTTGGAAGAAAGGAAGAAATACAACTACGACCATCCGGATATGATAGAACATACACTTATGGTAAGGCATGTCAAAGCGCTGCTGAGCGGGAAGAATGTAGAACTGCCTGAGTATGATTTTGCCCAGTACACTAGAAGTGGAAGTACTATAACTATATCACCGAGGCCAATTCTACTCATAGAAGGTATATTTGCACTGTATTACGAAGAATTGAGAGCTATTGCCGATTTGAAAATATTCGTGGATGCAGAAGGCGATGAGAGATTCATCAGAAGACTGCAAAGAGACTTATTCGAACGTGGAAGGTCGATAGAATCTGTGATAGACCAGTACCTGAACACAGTCAAGCCCATGCATGATGCCTACGTTGAGCCTAGTAAAAGGCATGCAGATATAATAATACCGCGCGGTGGCTACAACGAAAAGGCAATCAATGTAGTTGCAGAGTTTGTTCAAAGTATGCTATAAATATGCTATAAGAACCTCATATTCTAAAACTTTTTTGATTCACAAGATTCACGACCCTATTGTTGTAACATCCCCCCACCATCGGTGGGTTTTTTTCTTGAAAAAGGACGAAAGTTATGTATAATTGTCTCGAAGAATATGGATACATAAGAGCATAATGAAGTGGAGGAAGAGAATGAAGGTACATATCTTTACGTACGGTTGTCAAATGAATGAAAACGACACAGAGATAGCAAAGCAACTTCTTGTAAATGACGGACTAGAAGTTGTGCAATCCGAAGATGAAGCGGATGTTGTGATACTAAATACGTGCGCTGTAAGGAAAAAATCTGAAGAGAAGATATACAGTCACATAGGAAAATTGAGAAAGAAACACAAGAAGATTGGTATAATGGGCTGCGTCGCTGAAAAGGAGAAAGAAGACCTCTTCAAGCGTGGAGTTTCATTTGTAATCGGTACGCGCGCACTTAACAAAATACCTGAGGCTGTAAGGAACTCTCAAGAAGGAAGAAAACAGATATTTCTCGATGACACACTAGATGAGATTGAATATGAACATGTAGAAACGAGAGCTTCATCGCACCATGCTTGGGTTACTATAATATATGGCTGCAACAGATTTTGCACATACTGCATCGTACCGTACACAAGGGGTCGGGAAAAATCAAGGGTCATAGATGAAGTACTAACCGAAGTAAATAATTTGGCAGATAGGGGATATAAAGAATTTACCTTCTTGGGACAGAATGTAGACGCGTACGGAAAAGATTTGGCGGATGGTACATCGTTGGCAAAGCTACTTTTCGAAGCTTCAAAGATAGAAAACGTGGAGCGACTATGGTTTTTGACTTCGTATCCATCCGATTTTTCGCTGGAAATTCCTCAAGTGATGGCGACAAGTGACAAGGTTGCAAAATCTATACACTTGCCCGTTCAACATGGCAGCAATAAGATTTTGAAGGCTATGAACAGGAGATATACGAGAGAAGAATACATAGAACTAATCAGAAATATACGGCAAATAGTCCCAGATGTCTCAATATCGAGTGATATAATAGTGGGATTCCCTGGTGAAAGTGAAGAAGATTTTGAAGAGACGGTAGCACTCGTTGAGGAAATGCAGTTTGAAAGGCTGAATTTAGCTATCTATTCACCTAGAGAAGGAACGGTAGCTTGGAAGTACTTAGCAGACGACGTACCTTACGAGGAGAAGGTAAGAAGGATGTCTTTCTTGCTCAATCTTCAAAAGAGGATCAACAAATCATTGAACGAGAAGTATTTGGGTAAGGAAGTAGAAGTTATTGTAGAGTCACGTGCAAAGAACGGATTGTTCTACGGAAGAGACATAAGAAACAAGATAATTTCCTTCAACAGCTCTGAAGGATTGATAGGTAAGAATGTGTTGGTGAGAGTTGAGAAAATAACCGCTGGTCCACTTTACGGGAGCATTGTAGAAGAAGCCTTGTAAAACTTAATATCTTAATATGCATGCTGCTCGATTCATGCCGAGAGTTATCATCTTTTAATGAA
>DPXZ01000020.1 GCA_003526765.1 Fervidobacterium sp. | reverse complement strand
ACGATAATAAGCTATATAGTCGAAATATTCGAGAAGTTGTGGGAATTGGAATTGTACGGTGATACGAGCGACTTGGTACTTTCGGGTCAGTACGCACTCATCAAAAACATATTGGAGGAAGATGCTGGGCAAGGAGATGTATTCACAGAAATCGTACGAGAAATACTCACCGAAATGAATAAAGTAGCGGGCCAGTTGCGTTCCACAAATGTTTACGACCCCATGAGCGTCTATAGATGGTACGTTGAAAATGCCGCAAACGTTGAGCAATCTCGCAAGTACGTTGTCTTCAGCGGATTTTTTGATCTTCCCCCGTTGATGCAAAAATCGTTCAAATCGCTTATCAATAAATCCGAAAATGCCATATTCTTCGTCTGGCAAAAAGTTGATGACCCTGCATTCAATCAACTCGACGATGTGTACAGATTCCTTATCGACAACGGCTTCACATTAGATTATTCACTCTGTCAAAAGAGTGAGGCAAGTTTCGAAGAAGTATTGAAAGGGAGAAACATCAGCAAAGTTGACGTTCAAAACCAACACGCACAGTACTTATACTTGATAAAGGCTGTCAAGCAGCTCATACTTTCCGGTGAATCTCCAGACAACATTGCAGTAATCGCGCCAAATTCTGCGATAGCCTCCAGGGTGATGGAAGAATTCGATGATGCCCTCATTCCCTACAGATCCAGTGGAAAATATCAATTGGTAGAAAGCCAAATTGTAAAGATACTCCTCCAGCCTATGCAGGCAATCGAGGATGATTTCAACAGCGAGGACTTACTCGCAATCATAGAATCGCCACTCGTCCCAGAACGTACATTAACGATGGACGAGGTGGAGGATTTCTTCAGAAGATATGGATACTTCTCCATCAGAGTTAACCAATCTAAAATAAAAGATGAATCAACAAGGTATCAGTTGTTTTTAGAACAACTAGTGGAAGACATAGAAGATTTGGAACGTAGAAAAACTGAAGAATTAATAGAAGACGATGTCTATTTGTCAAGCATAGAACAATTGGAAAAGTTAAAGAGCTTCAAGATGATCATGGATCAGCTCTTTGACATTTTAGATGATATCATCGAAAGTCGTGCGAAAAAGGTAAGCTTCTTCGATTGGTACAGAAATTTCGTGAAAAAGGCAGTACAAAACTTCAGAGGCATATTCGAACTTGGCAGCCAATCAGAGCAAGGGCGGGAAAGCCAGTATCTGAATAAAAGCTCGATCGTTTCAAAGAGCATAGGCAAAGAACTAAACGCATTCACGAAATTCGTACAAGTGCTCAACGATTTGCAACTTTACGTTGAGAAGATAGAGCAAGCAAGTGGCAAAGAGATAAAAAATTGGTCTAATCTATTCAAAATGTTCCTCGTCTTACTCAATTCAAGTGGTTACAGAGAGACATTCAGGTCTGCGAGTGTAGTGGATATAATGGACGTATCAACGGCAAGATTTGTGAGCAAGAAGTACAAATTCTTCATAGAATTCACCGACGATTTCTACCCATCGATCGGCAAAATCAATCCCCTTTTGTACAGAACAAGTAAGGAAAAATCACGCATATACGATTTACTTGAAGAAACTGAACGCAGGGCAATTGTTCTTTCGATGATATTCTCTGATCGTGCAGAACTGATCGTTCCAAGGGCATCTACAATAGGTGATGCGCTCGTGCCTTCAAAATACTTGGCGGAGTTTGTCAGAGGAGAACCTATCGAATATGAAACATCGGCTGGCGACATATTCAAACCGATAGACTATGAGATATACAAATTGACATTCGAGAAGCGTAATAGAGTTCAAATGAATGAATCCGATTATGTAGTTGGTGAAACCCACATAACTGAATTCAGCCACAGCAAGATATCTGATTATCTCAAATGCCCATTATACTATTACTTTGCCGATTACATTGGCATCAGAAAGCCACTCGACAGCGTGGCGAGATTCAACATAAGTAAAGGGCTCATAGTCCACAGGGTGCTCAAAGCATTCTTCGGCAATACAATTCCGTTTGCATTGGATGAAAAAGAGATTTTGAATATGCTTAGAAAAGAGTATGCCTCCTTCTTCAACGATGGAATATACAAATACAATATTCCTAAGGAGATATATGTTCAGGAGCGTTTCAAAGAAATCGGGCCATTGCTTTCAAATTTCATACAGTCCAGACAGTTGATAAAACTTGGTCAAAAGAGCATAACAATATCACAAAGTGGGCAGAGTGACGATGGAAAAGGTAATGACAAGAAAGCTTACTTGTGCTCGGATGAAACGATGTGCACAGAAATGGATTTCCGAATGAAATTCAAAGACTATTCACTTATAGCACGAGTCGATAGAATAGACAGACTTAGGAATAATTATGCACTGAGCGAGGGTGAACTGGAAAATGGGGAATACGAAAAAGATGATGATAAAGCTTATGCAATAATAGACTACAAACACACAACAAGCCTTGATAATAGCGCTCAAATTGAACAGCTCATGCTGTACGACTATGTTATCATGCACCATCTTGCTGATGATAAATCAGATATTGGTGAGCCACTTTATCTGAAAGAATTGAAAGACGAAAAAGCCAACGTCTTCTTGATATTGTTGGCAACTAGTTCTTCATCGAATTCTTACAATTACTTCTACGTCAA
>DPXZ01000022.1 GCA_003526765.1 Fervidobacterium sp. | reverse complement strand
TTAGAGTTTCCTTAGACTTTTTGAACACTTTCGACATTAGCAATTGGTGATATAATGAATTGAGAAAATTGCATCGAAATGAGGCGTAACTATGAAACTACAAAAATATTTGCAGCAGTTAGGTTATTCAAGGCGCAAGGCAGATGATTTAGCCTTTACAGGTCGTATCATGGTAAACAATCAACGCATAGAGCAACCTTGGTATGAAATAAATGAAGGCGATGTTGTTTCTATAGATGGCGTAGATTATGTTGTGCAATTTGAAACTCGATTTGAATACTACGTGCTCAACAAACCAAAAGGATACGTCAGTTCACTTTCAGACCCAAAGGAAGATAAGACGATCGGAGAAATACTTAGGAAGAGAAATCTCACAAACCTTAAACCAGTTGGCAGATTAGATAAAGATGCTTCAGGCGTCATCATTCTCACAAATGACGGAGAGCTCATCAACGTGCTTACAAGTGCAAGATACGGCACAGAAAGGGTCTATAAAGCTAAGGTAAAGGGAAAAGTAGCTCGAGCAAAACTGGAAATGCTAAAGAGTGGAATAGAAGATGAAGGGGAATTTTTGAAATGTGAGGATGCAAAGATTGTAGAAGAGCAAGTGGGATACAGTTTAGTCGAAGTTAAAATGATAAAAGGGAAAAAGCATGAAGTAAAGAGGCTGTTTGCACACATTGGAAATCCAGTTGTTGAATTAGTCAGGACAAAATATGGACCTATTGATATCTCTATCGTTCCAAATCAAGGAGATATCGCAAAGATTAGAGGCGACTTACTAAAGGCATTGCTGGATATCAAGAGGTTAGCAAAGACACTTTGATTTACAAAAAGAACGTTTTTGATGAGGATGCAGTCTGAATTTTAATCATATTTACTCTATTTTATCTATTTTATCTGGAGGTGACCAACATGCACAAACGTGCTTTGATTAGTGTACTTATATTTGTATTACTAACTTCGTTTGGATTTTCATTTTCTTTAGGTGGAGGGGGACCTTCCGTCTACTACTTCCCCGGTGGAACATTTATCGGTGGGTTGAAAAATCTCAATCTGCCAATTGTCGATACGGCTGCTTTTGAGTCTGGTATCATTACCTTTGGTGGTTCGGGGTATGGCGGATTTGGGAATTTTTACAATGGCGGTTTTGGATTTGGTGGTGAAAAGGAGTACACAGTATCTTCCGACAAGTACATGGTAACAATTGCAGGCGGATTTGGCACTGGTATGCGCAAATTAGATTTTGGAAATATTGCTCTCAGTACATCACTTGGGATAGGCGGTGTAGATGTAGCAATCGCCAAGAAAGTCAACGAAAACAACGTAGGACTTGGAAATCTACAGGATGGAACGCTTGAAGGATACTTGGGTGCAAATATCAGCTACTTAGCACTTGACATTGGTGCTGACTTTAGCATTTCCTTTGTACCGATGTGCGAGATAAAGATCGGTGCAAATGCCATCGCAGGTTACTCTTTTGATGGATGGCTTGTCAATGGTAAGGCAATGACTGGTATAGACCAAGAACAATATAGATTTCTGCTTACATATAATCTTTACGGAGGAATAGCATTCGGATTCTAACAGATTGCCTAATGGTTTTGTGTTTTCATTGAATAGTGAACGACTAAATCAAGAAATTGATAGAACACGGAAAACCCTTCTTGCAAAACATTTGTGGAAGGGTTTTTTCTTTATTGTAAACTTTCTTACACAAAAAACTTCAGTATTGCTGAACATTCACATCACTTTTCTTTTTTCCGTACATTCTCTACTCACAATTTAAGATGTGATATAATCATCTTGTGCAATTTTTGCATACTTGTTTTGCACAACTAACATGCTTTCGAGAGGGAGGTTTGAGAGATGGGAAAATTTCTGAGACGGTTTATTTACGCTGGTTTGTTGGTGATTGTGCTGACGGGCTTGTTCCTTCTTTCAGGATGCGGTCAAGATAGCAACACGCTTAAAGTCTACAACTGGGCGGACTATATACCACAAGAAGTAATCACTGCGTTTGAAAAGGAGTACAACTGCAAGGTCGTGTACGACACCTATGCCTCAAATGAGGAGATGTTCGCAAAAATAAAATCTGGTGGTTCTGGATACGACATAGTCTTTCCTTCTGGAGACCACGTGAAGATGATGATAGATGCAGGATTGCTTGAGAAATTGGATATGTCTAAAATAAAAAATTTTAAAAACGTAAATGAGATTGTGCTTTCGAAGATAACATACGACCCAAATCATGAATACTCAGTTCCATACATGATGGGTACGACAGGTATCATAGTGAACAAGAAGTATCTACAGGATTTTGATAAGTCTTGGAGCATATACGAAAGGTCAGATTTGAAAGATCGCATAACACTACTCGACGACATGCGTGAGGTCTTTGGTGCGGCTTTGAAGTACCTTGGTTATTCTGTCAACACGACAAATCCCGATGAAATAGAGAAGGCAAAAGAGGTAATACTGAAATGGAAAGAGAACATACTCAAATTCGATGCAACCACATATGCTCAAGGTATCGTCAACGGTGAGTTCTGGGCAGTCCACGGATATCCTGAAAATGTGTTCCAACTTATACCTGAGGAAGATAGACAAAATTTTGAGTTTTTCGTACCAAAGGAAGGCGGCACGCTGTGGATAGACAACATGGTGATACTGAAGGATGCAAAGGGCAAGGATTTAGCATACAAATTCATCGATTTCATCCTTAGACCAGATATTTCTGCACAGATTTCTGATTTCCTCATGATCCCGTCACCTGTAAATGGAGCACAAGA
>DPXZ01000155.1 GCA_003526765.1 Fervidobacterium sp. | reverse complement strand
TGCCATCTCTCCCACAGCTCACCGGGAGTCGGAAATCGGTCAAGAACTCGGCTTGAATTCGTAAAGAAGTCGAATTCGATGATCTGATGACCATTTGTGGCGTAAGCGAACGCGAGCCCAAGCTCCCTGGCATAGCGTTTGGCTTGTTCAAGCCCAGCCTCGGCCGCTTCTGCCTCGGACTTCGCTTCGACAACAGCGACGGGAAAAGAATCGGAAAGGCGCAAAAGATAGTCCACCTTGCGGGCCTCGCCCCTGCGAACCCGATCGCCCACCAGGATAACGCGCCCATGAGTATACTGCTGGTCCCGCTGGTAGTAGTGCTCCCTTGTGATTTGCGTATCGGCCCAGCCTGCAGCTTTCAGTTTCGGGTCGATGAGCGTTGCACGTGTGTCCGCTTCGTTTTTCATGCGGTAGCCTCCACTTCGGGAAAGAGAGCGTCTCCCGGCTTCAATCCCTTTAGATTCCCTCCCTTTAGCCAGTCCTGAAAAGTCAAAAGTCTTTCAGCCATTTAGGTCACTTCCTGATACAGGTTGTTTTGTAAAAGATATCCCACCGTAGAAGCGTGCCATCGGTCGCCTTGCTTGGTAGGGGTCCTAGTCCGTTCAGTTCGCCGGCGATCTTCCTCAAACTCCAGCCAGCCTGTCTCCAGGCGAATATTTGTACTATGGTCTCCCGCTCCTGCGCATTTTATAACAAAACACATCCTACCTGATTAAAGCCATAGGAAGTAGGAGCATAAGACTCTCGTTGAACCTTTTTATGGATTCCGGGTCGGGGGGCTGTCTTCTCTGCTTTCAGATTTCTTTTTAGTTCGGCGAAACCGGCCCATGGCTGTTGCTGTATTCAAGTTTTGCTCACCCATATCCATCATGTTAAGAAGTTACAGGCCCCATTCCACGCCTTGGTCTAGTACAAGACGCCTTTGGCATCCAGAAAAGCTGGTTTAGTTTCAGAACTACTACGTGTTTACCATTCTCGCGAACCACCAGTTGTAACAACATCTCTCCGTTAGACTTGGTGGTCAATGGCTTGCCTACCGAAACTCAGCTTTCCCGGGTTACCTCTACTATTCCCAGCCCCGTCATTCTGCAGTAGACTGGAAATCTTTCTTCCCGGGCCGCCAGAGATACTCCGTCTCCGACTTGTTCTCGGTGGAAACTCTAACGTCGCAGACGGCTTTCTCCATTATTTAACCTGTCCTTGCTTTATCTGTTCTAATTTTACTTTACGTATCCTGTCTCGTCAATACTTTCCTATATTCTGTGGGCTGTACAAAACGGCTCTCTTTAGTAGATCGTAAGTGCAAATCGCCTTTGTAACAATTTCACCCTGGTTTTTGGAGGTTGCTACTTTTTCTGCCGACATCACGACGGGCTCCATCTCTTTCTTCCTGTGATAGTTTCCTTGGTAGAGAGTGATAGAAATACGCATATAGCAAAATTCAAACTTAAAACCAGGATAAGAACGATAATGGTAAAACAATTAAAAAAGTGTATGAAAGGCCAGAAACGCCATATCAAAGATTGTTTGAGAGTGAGCAGTTGGAAGAAGAACAAAAAGAAAAACTGAGAGAAATCTACAAGAGCCTAAACATGGTAAAATTGAGAGAAGAGATAGAAAGACTTACGAAAGAATTATACCACATGCAAGAGAGAAATGGTAAGGACAATTTCAGCGATAGAAATATGATCCAACCAGTATCATATTTCGATAACATATAATTATGAGGTAACACGGTGTTATAATATATATAGTTTATCATATTCATATAGTGCCCAATATGATTAAAAGCGGCTTTCATCTCTCCAATGATCTGGAGAGGTGGCGTATATCCTAAGCAACGATTAATCTCGAGAGGGGGGAATAGGAGTGGCGAAAGGCACAAGTTCCAAAAAGGAATTTAAGATGAGTAGACTTCTGTTACTTGGATTTGGTTTTCTCGGAATCAGCATAGTCTGGCCGTTGTACAATGCCTACGTACCGATATTTTTGAAGGACTTTAACCTGTCTTCAACGGCGATAGGATTTGTTATGACGATCGACAATATCTTTGCAATCATCTTGTTGCCACTTTTGGGGGCACTCAGTGATCAAACGCGGACAAGGTTCGGAAGGCGCATGCCGTACATACTCATAGGAGCTCCATTGGCAGCACTAACATTCTCATTGATACCTCTTACAAGGTCATGGCACGTTTTGTGGCTCATGATGCTAAACATCATATTTATGAATTTTTTCATGGCATTATTCAGGTCACCAGTCATAGCACTGATGCCAGATATCACACCACCTGAGAAGAGAAGTCAAGCAAATGGAGTCATAAACTTCATGGGCGGTGTTGGCGCACTTCTCGCTTACTTTGGTGGTAAACCACTCTACGATGCAGATTTTGGTTTGCCATTCTACGTCGGTGCCATTCTCATGCTCATTGCTTGTATGCTCGTTGTTGCCTTTGTAAAGGAAGATGAGAAATATCGAGTAAAAACTGGCGAAGAGGGGTTAAAATTCAGTAATGTTTACAAGAAAAGCTATCTGGATATTAAGTCCAACATGAAAGATGTATTTGCCAGTAAGGATCACAGTTTGTTGATGATGCTTCTCTCCATCCTCTTTTGGTTCATTGGTTACAATGCGATCGAGACATTCTTCACCAGTTATGCAAAGTACAGAATTGGTATCAGTGAGAGCACGGGCGCACTCATTCTCGGCGTTTTTTCACTGACTTTCATGCTCTTCTCAATCCCAGCGGGATTCATAGGTGCAAAGATAGGTCGCAAAAAAACAATGACGATCGGGCTAATATTGCTCTTTCTTGTCATTCTTTTAACGTTGCTGATGGGATTGGGTATCGAAGATAAAAATCTATTGACGATGGTATTTTTCATCATCTTTGCGATAGGTGGATTTGGGTGGGCCATGATCAATGTCAATTCCTTGCCAACGATAGTTGACATGACAACAGAAGAAAAAGTGGGAGGATACACTGGCCTTTATTACTTGTTTTCCATGTCTGCAAACATAATAGCCCCACCGTTAGCAGGTCTTTTCATCGATAAAGTGAGTTATGATACCCTATTGATACTATCTTGCGTTTTCTTTGGACTTGCCCTCATTACACTCCAATTTGTCAAACGTGGAGATGTGAAGATAAAAATGGCACAATAGTAAAGCAATAAAGTAATGAAGTGTGCCATCAAGTTTTTTGAATTAAGAGGCTCTCTTGGATGTACATCATTGTTCGACTAAGAGAGCCTTTTTGTTTAGTGTACTCATTGTTCAAGTTTCTTCAATCTCACAGCGGTACCGTACGCGAATATTTCAGCAGCACTTTGCATCACAGACGAGGTACCGAATCTGAATCCAATAACTGCATCGGCTCCAATATTCTCTGCTGCGTCTATCATTCGCTCAAGGGCAGCGTTTCTGCTCTCAGTGAGTAATTCCGTGTAACCTTTTATCTCACCACCTACAAGTGTCTTGAATGCAGCTGCTATGTCTTTTCCTACATGTTTAGAGTTTACGATACTACCACTAACGATTCCCAATGTTTCAACAATCTCATATCCAGGTACATACTCAACTGTCACAACAATCATGTAATTCACCTCTCCAAATTCTTATGCCAGAGTTTAGGCGTCTTTGTTTCTAAAAATCATGTAAGAAACACTGATAAGCACTGATGAGACTAAGATGATACCAATTGTATAAGGAACGTCTATTGGGCCATTTTCAAGCAAGTTTGAACACAATGCGTAAGAGTATGTGTTCAGAAATTTCAACGCCTTTATAAGCCCGGCGGCTGTTGTTAATGCGATTGCTCCAAGTGATGCCAAGACTGGCTTGACTTGGTCATTGAAAATTGTTGAAAATAGCATTCCGATACAATACCACAATATGCCAGCAATCTCACTCTGTACGGTTGCCTTGAAATAGAAAGAGAAATCGTAATCCTTTGCTGACAGCAAAGAGTACAATGGTGGCAAAGAACTCGCTATGAATATCAAAATAACAGTTGCCAAAAATCCAGACAGAAATTTGTCCACGAATACCACTCTTCGAGACCTTCTAACAAGTAGATATTCGATAGTTCCATTTTCAAATTCCCTTGCAAATAGTGGAAATGCAATTATTATGCCAATTATAGGTATCATTTGGCCGAAGTTTTTCCCGAACCATTGACTGTTTATGTAAAAATTCCATTCTTTCAACCTTTCTGCAAAACCTTTTGGCATAAGCTTTTCCAGTGCTGGATTATCGGAATAGCCTTCTAACATGGATGTAGTCAGATTCTGAAATGGTGCAACAACGAAAAACAAGACTATTACAATTGACAAAATTGATATGAACCTTGTCCGCATATCGTAGAGTTCTTTTGTCATATATCCTCACCTCGTTAAACCGTTTTATCTTGCTCTTGTGATTTCTGACCAAGGACAAGTGCTTCAAACAAGACTTCAAATGGTACTGGTTGGAAATCGAGATGTCGCTCCTCAGCATATGCTTTCTTGACTATGTAGATATCTTCGCCTTCTGTGCTCTTGTACAAATATCCATCTATCTCTGGCACAGTTGAAGATTTGGATGCGGATCTTTCAATCGTCACTGCGCAAAAGCTTTCCTTTATATCGTCCAAGTAACCGATCTCTAAGATCCGACCTTGATGCATTATCGCAACCTTGTCTGCAACTCTTTCAACCTCACTGAGTATGTGACTCGTATAGAAAACGGTACCACCCTCCAATGGAATGGCTTTTATCATATCCAAGATTCTATTTCTAACCACAGGGTCCAATCCCCAAGTTGGTTCATCAAAAATATACAAATCAGCTTTCTGAGATAATACCAGAGAAAGGTACAACTGCGTTTTCTGACCGTTTGAAAGACTTAGAACACGCTCGTTCTGTGGTATTTTGAACTCATTTATGTATTTCAAACATTTATTCTCATCGAACTCCTGCGTTATACTTTTTGTTATCTCGATCATCTTCTTCACTTTGTAGCTTCCGTACAAATCTTTACCCTCTGGGACGTAGGCGATCTTGTATTTACCGTTGTACGTTATATCGCCTGAATCTTTCTTGCACAATCCGAGTATGCATCTTATCGTCGTAGTCTTTCCCGCACCGTTTAGTCCAAGTAAAGCAAAGATATCACCCTCTTGAACTTCAAAAGAAACACCATTGACAGCTTTAATAACATTTTTTCTACCATAACCATAGTACTTGTGCAAATTCTCAACTTTAAGTATCAAACTCCTCACCTCCGTTGCCACTGTAAACCTTCTTCACAACTTCAATCAACTCATCATGCTTAATGCCAGAAGCCTTGCACTTTCTCAACAATTTCAACAACTCGTCTTTCAATTCTTCCCTAATTTGCTCGCTCTGTACACCTACAACTACGTATCCCTCACCTCGCTGTGGCCTTATCACCCCATCAATTTCAAGCTCTCTGTAGGCCCTTGCTACAGTGTTGATGTTGACACCAATATCTTTGGCAAGGTTTCTTATGGACGGGATGTAATCACCAGTTTTGAGCTTCCCGCTTAAAATAGATGCCTTTATGTTATCTTTAATTTGAACATACACTGGTGTATGAGAACTAAAGTCTATGGCAAACCACATTGTAGACACCTCTTCACTTCAATGATGAAGAAAATCAATCACTGTACTATTATACTATTACAGTAGATGGATTGTCAAGATACCTGTGTTACGCTCTTAAAAAAATCCCCCAGTGACCGTTGGCCGCTGGGGGACCTTTATACTTTCTTAATTACTATATTTACTATTTACTACATCAATCGTAAACTCTCAGAGCCTCTGATGGGGGAATGTTCTTGGAAATACTGGCAGGTATCATTACAAAACCTGTTGTGATCAAGAAAACACTTACTATAGTAAGGAACACCTGCCAAAATGGTACAGAGATTTTGAAGTCCGAAATTGCTGGAGATATGAAACTCTTTAAGTCAGTTATTATGAAAGTGCTCGATATGATTCCAACTAAAGTTGCCATTGTGA
This sequence comes from Fervidobacterium sp., assembly GCA_003526765.1. Taxonomy (GTDB): domain Bacteria; phylum Thermotogota; class Thermotogae; order Thermotogales; family Fervidobacteriaceae; genus Fervidobacterium. Next base: position 6,660 of record DPXZ01000155.1, on the reverse strand, counting down.
CGATCATCAGTGCCTCATAAATGAACATCCTGAAAACTACACTACTCTTGGCTCCAACTGCACGTAACATGCCTATCTCTCTTTTGCGAGAGTAGACGTTTCTGAACGTTATGATCGCAAGGCCTGCAAATCCTGCTACGAATCCTAGATAAAACAGTTGGAGTGCCATGTTAACGAGACTATTGACAGATGCATACATCTTTTCAATCTCTCCAGTGATGTAGAATGCTCCGTCGAATTTCTTCGTTACAAACTCCTGAGCTGCCAAAGCTGTTTTGGAGTCTTTTGTGATTCCAGCATACCCATTTATGGAACCAAACAGTTTTTTATCTTTCCATATCACCAGACCACCCAACGGTAGTAATATTTCTTCAGTAGAATAGGTCCCAAGTATTGTAAATTCATCAGTAATCCTGGGAGATATACCTGGTAAGATTCCTTTCAATGTGATTTGTGCTTTTTCATTTTGCTTTGAATTGAACTTGATTTCATCGGACAAGTAGACTGATTTATCAGGTATCTTACTTGGGTCAGTTTTCTGCAGTTCTTTCATTATCTTATCAGACGGTAACTTCAGATTTTTCAATATCTCGGAATCAGAGATTATGAATGTGTACTTCTCCTTATCGTTTCCTACCTGTCCTTCGACAAGTTGGATTGGAACAAGTGTATCAAAGTTTGCAGTGAATGTTGCATCGTTGAGGTATTTGTAGGATCCAAAGAAGCTCTTTATTGGATTTTCGACGATGATGAAGTTGTATCCAAAGGCACCTTCTTGTTTCTTTGAATCAACGAATTTGTTTATACTGTACGGAATTATCGCACTAACGAGTATCAGTACGAGTGTTACAGAATAGATAACGAATATGGTAAAGTTTCTCATCTTGTGCTTATCTATGTATGAAAGGGCTAAGACTAATGGAACATTCTTGAATTTCTCAAGCAAGGCCTTTAAATATGGTATAAACGCAAATACTATGTACACACTGGCAATGAGGAAGAATCCTGCCCTGGCAAGAAAACTAGATGCACTGCCACTGCCCAAATTTGGAATTATTGCAGCAATGATTGATACACCATAAACCAGCATAACGATCGTTTCATGATAGAACAATGGTACTAAAGATAAAAAGAGCAGGGCACTGTACAATGGGGAGACTACGTAAAGTGCTGCAACAGCTAGCAAACCTAAGATAAATAGCCATATCTTTTTCTTTCCTGATCCTTTTGTAGGTTCGGCCATCCTGTCGTTGTAAAGTTCGGCCGGTGAGGTTTGCGAAAATTGTATGCTGCGGTAAGCAAGTATGATTATCGGTACAAACATCGCTATGAGTACCGCTGTTATTATACTATTCATGGTTACCGCATATGGTATTTTATCTTGAACGGATATGAATAAGTCATCTTGCTGCAGATTCAATGAATTCATACGATAAACTAACAATCTTCCAAATCCAACGCCCATGAGTGCGCCGACGATTTCCGAAATGATCAAGTACAGTAAACCTTCTATGAAGAGAATTGAAAACATTTTGTGTCGCGAGTATCCAATGGCCCTCAGAACTCCTAAAGATGCTTTCCTTTCCTCGGAGATAATCCCGAAGAATGAAGAAATGAAGAGAAAACTGGAAAGCACTGAAAAACCAGAAAAGCCGATGAAGAGATAACTGATTATCCTATTCAATGGCGATGATTGCAAGTCGTATTTTGCAGCCTTTACCCTGATCGACCCTTCTTTACTCAAATCCTGTGCAAAGGATCCTTGAGAATCTATCGGCAAAGAAGTGGAAGCAAAATATGTATTTGGCACCTTCAACGGATATATTCCAAGTTCTTTGAATAGATCTTCTGGAAGGAATATCGTTCCATTGGCAGAAGCATTTTCTCCACGGAAGTTCAACTCATTTTCTCCAAGTGCTTGGATCTTTACTGTATATTCTCCCGTAGATGTGACTATGTCTATCTCACTTCCTACTTTCAATCCAAAGCTCTCAGCAGTGTCAGCACTTATCGTTATCTTGCCTACATCGCTACCTATGAACTTCTTGAAATCAGAAGTGAGAGGAATCGCAAAAAGATCCACATATTTGCCACCGATATGTGCCGTTATCTGTGCCATTTCGACTGAAACAAATTTCGTAATATCAGGATTGTTGCTTAAAAGTGTGTTCATTTTCTCAACGTCTAAACCCTTGGGAAAATATATGGTGTCCGCTTTGTCCTTGATTATTAAATCTATGCTTCCAAAGTTTTTCTCTACCTTATCTTTTAGGTATATACCTACGGAATCACCCAACGAAAGGCCACCAACTAATAGCATGGTGGCCACCATAGTTCCCAATATTGCAAGTAATCCCACTTTCCAATGCTTTGAAAAATTCCTGAACGCTATCTTAAATGTCATTTTATCACAACTCCAGTGCTGATTTCAGCTTATCTTCATTCCTCTTCAGTCAATTTTTGAAGTAATCTCAAATATCTACTTCTCGATGGATGGCGCAATTTTCTCAACGCCTTTACTTCGATTTGCCTGATTCTCTCACGTGTGACGCCAAAATACTGTCCGACTTCTTCAAGTGTTTTTGGTTTCCCATCCAATATACCATATCTCATCTTGAGAACCATCTTCTCTCTGTCGTTAAGCGTCTCAAGTAACTTGTCTATCTCTTCCTTCATGAGCATCCTTACTGCCTCACGCTTCGGCGAACCAACACTTTCATCTGCCACAAAGTCACCCATAGCGGAATCGTCTTCTTCACCTACAGGAGTTTCAAGTGATAGCGTTTCTGGAGCTGCTTGGAGTATTTCCTCGATCTTGTCTATCGGTTTACCAACCTGGTCAGCTATGTATTCTATTGCAGGCTCTTCACCATGTTCCTGTATGTATTCCCTCTTTATCTTCTGAATCTTGTTGATCGTTTCCACCATGTGGACTGGTACCCTTATCGTTCTAGCCTGATCAGCGATTGCACGTGTAATGGCCTGTCTAATCCACCATGTTGCATACGTCGAGAATTTGTATCCCTTTTCCCAATCGAACTTTTCAACAGCCTTTATCAATCCTAAACTTCCTTCTTGAATGAGATCAAGGAACGAAAGACCTTTACCTAAGTATCTCTTTGCCATACTAACAACCAATCTTAAATTCGATATGATGAGCTCTTCCTTTGCCCTTTCGTCACCTCGTTGAGCCATTTGAGCTAATCTCTTCTCTTCAGATGGTGTCAAGAGCCTTATCTTTCCTATGTCTCTCAAATACATTTTTATAAGGTCTTTGGGTTCAGTACTATCGAATATCTCAGGGCTTTCAGCTAAGTATGCCTTGACTTCTTCTTCGATGTTCATCAAGTCGGTGGTATCTCGTATCTCTATTTTGTTCTTTTCCAGCGTTTCGTATACTTGGTCAAGAAAGTTTCCGTCAAAAGCGTCCAGATCTCCCGGTGGAAAAGTTCTATCGATATCATCGTAAGTTATGTATCCCTTACGTTTCCCAAGTTCCAGAAGTTTATCCAACTTCTTCTGAAGTTCTGTGGTTTCCTTTACCGCAGTTTTAGACACAAAAACACCTCCTCATTCAGTTTGAGGACCTCTTTATTTTTTCCTTTTGTTTTATTAATTCTATACGAGCTTTCAATAGTATGCGCTTTTCATCTTCATTTTGTGACTTTCCTATAAGCGCATCTATTTCCACAATCCTTTTGTCTATTTTCCTAATTTCCAGTTCTCTTTTTATCGATTGGATCACCTTATCGTCGATTGGGACATCTATTTTGTCGAGCGACGACTTCACGATTTTCATCATATCTTTAGACAACTGATCTTCCAAATCGTTCAAATCTTTTGCAATTAAGAAAAATTCTCTAACGTTTCCTTCCAGTAGGTCCGGAGAAAATTCTAATTGTTTGAACAATTCTGGATAATTATAGTAAATGTACACCAGATAGTCTTCTAAGGACGGTAGTGAAGGTCCCCGAGAATCGACCTTTCGTATTTGTTTCTCTTGCACGTTTGTGGACCTCTGATTGATATTGTTGGCAGATTGTTGAAGATACAGTTGAAGCACGTTACTCACCTTTGATCTTTCTATACTGGTCAACGTAGAAAGCTTATCGTGAAAGTTATCAAGTATCTTTACATTTCTTGAAAACACACTTTCCCAATAACTCACAGCCTTCAAGAAAGAATTGACACCGTTTGGATTGGAGAGGTCGTACATTTTTGAAAATTGGTTTACAACGTATACCTCCGGACTTAGTGCAGAACCAAGCACGTTCAGTAAACCTTGCGAACCAAATTTGTGGAATGTTTCATCAGCATCTTTTGCCTGGTCAAACGCAGCGACTACAACGTTGAATCCATCTGGAATGAGTAATTCTATGTTCTTCAGTGCTGCTTTGATACCTGCATTATCACTATCAAAGGCTAATATGATGTTGGATGTATATTTTCTCAACTTCGATATGTGGGTCTTACTCAACGTTGTTCCCAACGTCGCAACAGCATTTTTGATACCAGCTCTGTGAAATGCCAATGCGTCAAAATAGCCTTCACATATGACTACGTAATCCATTTCCTTTATGTATTCTTTAGCAACATTGAACATGAAAAGTACGGAAGATTTCTTGAAAACGAACGTCTCTTGAGAGTTTATGTACTTCGGAATACCATCACCAACTAATCTGCCGCCGAATGCTATTACCTTTCCAAAGTCATCTTTAATTGGAATTATTATCCTACCAGAAAACGGATCGTTGTACGAAAAGCCAAATGACGCGAGTCTTTCTTTGTCTATTCCCAATTTGTTCGCAGCGAGCTGTGGAATGTTGGAATTCACTGGTGAGAATCCGAATTCGTAAAGTGATATTTCTCTTTTCGAAAATCCACGTTTTTCGAGATATTCGATGATGTTTTGAGCGCTTTCCAATTTCGATTTATACTGTTCGTGAAGGAATTTGTAGAACTCGTAGTAAAGCGCCTTGGATGAATCTTCTTGCGAGAAATCTACTTTCATACCTATTCTTGAAGCAAGTTTCTGAACTGCCTCTACGTATGATAAATTCTCGAGCTTTTCAATGAACTTTATTACATCTCCACTCTCACCACACCCAAAACAGTGGTACATCTTTCGAGAGGTGTTAACGTAAAAAGAAGGTGACGTCTCTGTGTGGAATGGGCACAATCCTCTATAATTTGCACCAACTTTTTGTAAACTCACGTATTCAGATATCACGTCGACGATGTCACACTTTTCTTTTATTTTCTCTATAACTTCTCTTGATATCATAACACCATCTCTTCTTTCAAAGTTTATGCTATGATGGAGATTTTCAATTGTAATTATGAAGATATGTTTAAAGACGTATCACATACAGCAAACAAAAGCAGCAGATGGTAAACCATCTGCCACTAACTTATTCTCAATTGATTGGCACTTGATCCAAATAAAAAATGTAATTAACGTTTGGAAAATTGCGGTGCCCTTCTTGCCTTCTTGAGACCGTATTTTTTTCTTTCGACCATTCTTGGATCTCTTGTGAGGAATCCGTTCTCCCTCAATGTCCCTTTCAAATCGGGATTGTAATTGAGTAACGCTCTTGCTATTCCAAGTCTTACTGCACCAGCTTGACCGTTCTTTCCACCGCCGATTACTCTGATAAGTACATCGAATGTACCTTCGAGTCCAACTGTCTTGAGTGGTTCGATTGCATGAAGTGTCCAGACTTTATTCTCAAAGTACTCATTGAAATCTTTGTATTCAACATCGTTGATTCTTATCTTTCCGTTTCCAGGTTTAAGGTAAACTCTGGCAGTTGATGTCTTCCTTCTACCAGTTCCCATGTAAATGTCTGCCATCTATTTCCCTCCTCCTCAAAGAAGCTCTATCTTCTCTGGTTTTTGTGCTTCGTGTGGATGATTGGCGCCAGTGTAGACTTTTAATCTCTTGATTTGATGACTGCCGAGTACGTTCTTAGGAAGCATTCGTTTAACAGCTAATTCAACGATCCGTTCTGGTTGCTTTTGCATCATTTCTTTAGCCGTACGAGATTTTAAACCACCAGGATAACCTGAATGGTGGTAATACACCTTTTGATCGAATTTCTTTCCAGTTAATTTTACCTTATCTGCATTTATAACAACAACAAAATTACCGTTATCGATGTGTGGTGCCCAAGTTGGTTCATTTTTTCCTTGAAGTAACAATGAAATCCTTGTTGCTAGACGCCCGAGTGGCTTGTCGGTAGCGTCTACAAGATACCATTTCCTATCTACCTTTGGAAATGAAGTTTTCTGAACAGGTAATGGCCTTGCCATTGTCTTTCCTCCCTTCAAAATCAAACTCAATTTATTCTTTTTATTTTCTATTTCTCAATTCTCAAAAATCTTAGTTATGCGGACTCTAACTAGACCATTTACAATAGAGTTTATCGTAAATTTGAGTACATTGAAACCCGCAATCCAAGGCAGTAGCTTCAACGTTTCCGCAAACGGTATCTTCCAATATACCGGAACAACAAACATGTTTAAGAGAGTCATAACTCCGCTTACAACTAATACTCCAACGATGTATCCCAATATCTCAAAAGCTCTGTTTTTTCTCACTCTGTATATGTACAACACTGGAAGCACGTATGCAACTCCTGCAATGAAATCCATCGTTAT
>DPXZ01000018.1 GCA_003526765.1 Fervidobacterium sp. | reverse complement strand
CATCTGGATTGAGCACATCAGAGCTTGTGATGACGAAATCTGCACCACCTGCTAGTCCACCAAATGTTGCAAGCCATCCACCAGGTGCACCCATCGTCTTGACGATCATCACTCTATGGTGAGATTCCGCTGTTGAGTGAATCACATCCAACGCCTCTGTGACGTGTTCAAGTGCTGTGATGAACCCGATTGAAAAGTCTGTGAAAGACAAATCGTTATCAATCGTTGCAGGTACTATGATCGATGGTATACCGTATCTTTGCAAATTGAGTGCACTTCTCACCGCATTCCTACCACCCAAGATCACATAGCCCGTTATACCGTATTGAATCGTCTTATTCTTGATTTCAACGAGCTCTTCATCCTTTTCCGGAACGAAAAGCGAGGTACCGAGTATCGTACCGCCGAGGTGTAAGATGCCAGAAACATCGTTTCTTACAAGCACATCTAATTTGTCTTCCATTAGCCCCTCAAAACCATCTTTTATCCCCATCGTTTCTATTTCAAACTCGATCGAGTTGACAACTGCTGACCTAATTGCTGCATTGAGACCCGGGCAGTCGTTCCCAACGGAAAGTATTCCTATCCTTCTCATCTATCCCTACCTCCCCACTATCGAATAGAATACTATAGAAGTGATAGCCATTAATTTTATGAGTATGTTCAAAGATGGACCGGCTGTATCTTTGTAAGGATCTCCCACCGTGTCGCCCACGATCGTTGATTTGTGTGCAAATGAACCTTTCCCACCGAGATGTCCTTCTTCAACATATTTTTTTGCATTGTCCCATGCACCACCGGAATTTGCCATGAAAATCGCAAGTGACACACCAGTGACCGTAGAACCAATTAACAATCCAACAACCGATTGAACACCAAGAATAAGCAAGAGTACAATTGGAGAAAGAACAGCGAGCAGTGCAGGGACTACCATTCTTTTCAGCGCTCCTCTTGTTGCTATCTTCACACAACTTTGGTAATCTGGTTCGGACGAGCCTGACAGAATACCTGGAATTTCCCTTATCTGTCGTCTAATTTCTTCAACCATGTCATTTGCTGCATCTCCAACTGCATTCATCGTCAGAGCTGAGAAGAAGAAAGTCAGCATTGCACCGATGAGCGCCCCGATAAACATTCGTGGGTCTTGAAGCTGGATCTCTTTTACGTGCGCTATGGAACCGAAATTTGCAAATAGTGCCAACGATGTCAACGCTGCAGAACCAATTGCAAAGCCTTTGCCCATCGCAGCTGTTGTATTACCCAGCGCATCGAGTTTATCGGTTGTTTCTCTCACACTCTTATCGAGTCCTGCCATCTCTGCAATTCCACCTGCATTATCTGCGATAGGGCCGTATGCATCAACGGAAAGATTCATTGCAAGAGTTGCAAGCATACCCACACCTGCCATTGCGATACCGTAAAGTCCAGATATGCTGTATGAAATAAACGTACCAACTGCAATCAGTATAACTATTATCGCCGTTGATTCCATTCCGAGCGCTGTACCACTGATGATAACATTTGCAGCTCCCATCGTGGCTGAATGAGCGATTTTCTCAACTCTTTTTCCAGATGTGTACCACTCTGTGATGAGCCCGATGAGCACACCTACTATATTACCTACCAAGACTACCCAAAATAATCCCAAACTTTCTTCAGCAATGCCATATGAAAACGATAAGACAAGAAAAACAACACTCGACAGAATTGTACCGCTCCGTAAAGCTAAAGAAGGTTCCGTATTAAGTCTTGACAATACTTTTACAAACACTATTGAAAGTATCGAAGCTATGAGTCCAAACGCAACTATGTAGAATGTATTAGTGGCACCATTCTCACCAAATGCTGCATAACCCAATGCAATGCCGGAAAATATCGACCCAACGTAAGATTCGTAAAGGTCCGCGCCCATGCCTGCAACATCTCCAACGTTATCTCCAACGTTGTCAGCAATAACTGCCGGGTTCCTTGGGTCGTCTTCTGGTAAATTTGCCTCTACCTTTCCAACTATATCTGCACCAACGTCTGCTGCTTTCGTGTATATTCCGCCACCCACTCTTGCAAAGAGTGCAACGAAAGATGCACCAAGCGAATAGTAACTCACCGTTTCAATACCGTAGACTAAATAAACTATGCTCAAACCAAGCAAACCTAATACGGAAACCGTCAATCCCATTACTGCACCACCGGAAAATGCTATATCTAAAGCAGCTCCGATACTTTTCGTAGCCCCCCATGTAGTTCGAGCGTTTGACCTTGTAGCGATCATCATACCGAAATAACCTGCCAAGACAGAGAAAAGAGCACCTATGATGAAGGCTAATGCATCTTGATAGCTCGCGCTAAAATAAAAGAGTACAGCAATGAGGAGAACGATAGGGAAGAAAACTCGATACTCTTGGAACAGAAAAGAATTAGCACCGCTCTGAATGATGCGTGATATCTTGTCCATCTTCTCGTTGCCAGTACTCTTATCCAAAACATTCAAGGTAAGATAAATTATAACTGCAACACCTGCTACGATTGAAGAAAAGAGTATAATCACGATTCCACCTCCCCCAGACTTTAACTTTCGATTCGTAATTCTAAGCTATATAAAAAACAGAAAGCTCGAGGACGTAAAAGTCCCCGAGCTTTGTAAAGATTTTATTAGATAGATTTAGCCCATCTGATGACAACAGGAGATGCTATGAACATTGAAGAATATGTTCCTATCACAACACCGATCGACATACCAAATCCAAATGACTTTATACTACCAGTTGCAAAGAGTAACAGCATGAGTACGGTGAAAAACGTTGTCAACGAGGTATTTATCGTTCTAGTTAGAGTTGAATTTATACTGTCGTTGACGATGACCGTGATATCCTTGCCTTTGAACCTTCTTCCAAATTCCCTTATCCTATCGAAGACAACTATCGTATCGTTCACAGAATAACCAACGAGCGTAAGAAGGGCTGCGATAGCCGATACGTTCATCTCAATTCCAAACAGTGAGAACATTCCAGCCGTTATGATCACGTCGTGAATCAATGCAAGAACTGCTCCAACACCGAATACAAATTTGAACCTAATTGCTATGTAAACAAGCATGGCAAGAAGTGTAAAGACTACAGCTTTCCATGTAAGGCTCTTCATTTCATTAGCTGCATCTCCACTGACTTCATTGAATGTAACTACACTTCCTCCGACTGCTGATTCAACCTTCTTTATTAGTTCTACCTTCTCATCGGCTGTGTAAATTCTCAATGCACCTTTTTCATCTTTCGGTGATACAACTATCGAAAAAGTGTTTTTATCTCCTTGCCCCACGGCCTGAACTTGCAATATTCTAGCATTTTTGAATTCTGGAGCGATGTCTGAAATCTTTGCCCTAACATCTGCGACTTTTAAATTACTGGAATTAGTTTCAATCACTATCTCACTTCCGCCTATGAACTCCAAACCGAAGTTGAATCCCTTTGTGAACATACTTATCAAAGAAATAACGATCAAAATTGCAGAAAGTGTTAAGAAATATTTTCTCTTACCAACAAAATCGAAATTCCAACCTGAGCTAAATCCTGAACCAGGTTGAGCAATAGCAGAACTTGTTCCCTTTGAGCCTTGCTTATTGATGGCATTATTCTTCGTCTCTTTCATTTCTCTGCACCCCCTGTCTTTCTGACTCTTATAGCACCAGATAATCCATCGAGTAGCACTTTACTGAACACCAAGTTCATGAACATAGCTGCGAGAATACCAACGATCGTCGTGATGGCAAATCCTTTGATCGTTCCGGTACCAAAGTAGTACAGTGAGAGTGCAGCTATGATCGTCGTAAGATTAGCATCAAATAGTGTCCAGAAAGAACGAGAGAATGCAAGTTCAATTGCCGTTTTTGTTGTCTTTCCAGCCCGCATTTCTTCTTTTATTCTTTCGTATATGATCACGTTACCATCAACCAAAGTACCGATCGTGAAGATGATACCTGCAATACCTGGTAATGTTAATATCGAACCGGTACCCGACAAGAAACCGAATATCAGTGTCAACGCATATAAGATGCCTATGTCTGCTACAAGACCCATAACACCGTAGAACAAGAACATGTATATCATGACAAGCGCAGTGCCAACAATTCCGGCGTACAAACACTGCATAATAACATCTTGACCGAGAAGTGGAGATACGAGGGAGGCACTATTCTTTACAAGTCTTGCCGGTAGTGCACCGCTTCGCAAAATTGCTGCAAGTTCCTTTGCTTCATTGAACGAGAAATTACCTCTAATTTGTCCTTTACCGTCTTCTATTGGACTGACAACGAATCCAACAAATTGTACTTTGTCATCAAGTACGATTGCCAATCTCTTTTTCATCGCCGTTTGATATTGCGTTGTGCCGCTATTCAGTACTTGCTCTGGTACGTAGAGTTCCTTCGTTATATTCTTGAAAATATCGACAAATGCCCTATCAAGTGTGAATGAAACGACGTAATTTGCCACACCTTGCTGATCCAACACTGGCATCGCTTGTGAAATTCTTGGTCCTGAAAGTACCAAATCTTTTCTGTTATTTATTTCTTTCTTCACGAGGTACCAGTTTTGACCGTCTTTGTCTGGATACCATTGGGCACTTTCTCTAACAGCCAAGTTTACGTCGTCGGGATTTGTAGTTGGATCGTAACTCCGTTCATCTATTGCCTGACCAAACCACAGTAAACCAGTTGATCCAACGAGTTTTTCCGCTTGTGTTGTATCAGTTGCATCTGGGATTTCGATGGTAATGAAAGAGTTATTTTCTCTGAAACTCTTTCTGATGACCGCTTCCGTATACCCTGCAGAGTCCAATCTGTTTC
>DPXZ01000054.1 GCA_003526765.1 Fervidobacterium sp. | reverse complement strand
AATTCGTATATGAGTGCACTGTTGAACATTGCATCTGCATTCTCTTGATATGGGAATATGTTTTTCTCCTCACCTCTTCTAACACTATCCCACATCTGCAACGTTGACAACGCATCGTGTCCTCTAAATTTGCTGTCTCTAACCATTCTTCTGAATAGTCTTACATCTGTTGTATGTAATCTGTTTACGTTGTCTAAGTTTAGTTGCGCCAATGCGCTTGCATATATCTTAAATTTCAAGTTCTCCTTTACTAATTCCGTTAGTTTGGGATTCAATCCATGTATTCCTTCAACAATGATTATCTGATCTCTGTCTATCTTCAATCTTGAGCCACGCACTCTCTTGCCAGCCACGAAATCGAATTTTGGTATTTCTACCTCTTTGCCTTTGAACAGATCTACCAAATTTTCGTTGAATAGTTCAACATCTATTGCTTCCAATGCCTCAAAATCGTAATTACCATTCTCGTCTCTCGGCGTCTTTTCTCTGTCTACGAAATAGTCATCCAAAGAGATAGTTATAGGTCTGAAACCACTTGCCTTCAGTTGAATCATCAATCTTTTAGAGAACGTCGTTTTTCCACTCGATGATGGCCCTGCAATCAAAACGAGTCTGACACTCTTCCTCTTTTTGATTTCTTCTGAAATCATCGCAATACGCTTTTCATGCAATGCTTCGGTGAGTATTATCAAATCATTTACTGATCTCTCACCCTTTGATATGACTTCGTTCAAATCACCGACATTATCGATATCCATGATTTCCAACCAGCGGGAGTATTCCAAAAATATACCAGAGAGTTTTGGAAGTGGCTTAAAGTCAGGAACGACAACTTGACCATCCACAACTCTTGGAAGAAGCATCACAAAACCTTGGCCATATCTAACTATCTTGAACCATTTAAGATAGCCAGTACTCGGTGGCATATATCCATAGAAGTAATCGAAATGATTGTCAGCCTCATACACTTTGACTGTTTTTTTCTTCCTATATTTCAGAAGCTTCACCTTGTCGTACATTCCAGTATTTCCAAATAACTCAATAGCCTCGCTCTTGAGTAACTCACTCTTTTTGAATTTGTGGTCTTTTTCAATCCATCTGTTCATCTCAGAAATTATGTCCTCTATATCACTGATACTAGGCTCAACTATTTTTCCGTTTTTTCCGTTTTCTCTTATCTCGCAATATACACCGTGGCCTATCGAATGAAGCACTTTTATAGTACGATTTTTGTAAAGTTTTCTCACCGTAGCATGCAATATGAAGAAAAGTCCACGTTGATATATGCTCAATCCATCTTGTGAGTCCAAAGTTATGAATGAAACCTCGCCAGATCGCGTTATCGGTCTGAAGAGTTCAACTATAGAATTGTTCAGCCGAGCCCCTAAAATGATTTTCCCGATCTTTTCTTGGTAGGCCTTCGCAATTTCCTCGAGTGTTCCACCAAAAGGTATTTCGTATTCTTCAGATTCTATTCGTATTTTCAAGTTTTCTTTCTTTTCTATCTCCACAATTTGCGAGCACAATGGTAAGCTCTTCTCCCCTTTCAAATATTCTGAAATACTTTCAAGTATGAAGTGCATTCAAACAGTTCTGTATATATCATATATATCAACTTCGGTGTCAAAGGTACCGTGGTAACAAAACACCAATATAGCTATTCCGACTATATCTTCCAAGATATTTCGTAAGTATTGGGATCAACGTGCGTGTAGTGAATATGAACCTCTACTTTGAAGAATTTTTTCAATTCCTCTTTCTCAACAAAATTCTTGAACTCTGGATGCATTTTAATTATTACTTCTTTAGCCCCATTTGGTTTCTTTTCAACTTCCTTTTTTAGTCTCTCAAGAACGATCTTTGGATTTAAGACCCGCCCTTTGCCTTCACAAGTAGGGCACACGTAGGTGAACTTTTCATCCAATGACTTGCTAGTTCTCTTGCGAGCCATCTCAAGGAGTCCAAGGTGTGTAAAACCATATATCTCAACCCTATTCCTATCTCTGAGAATCTCTGACTTAACAGTCTTCAAAATCTGTTCCTTGCTTTTCTCATCTTTCATGTCTATAAAATCTATTATGACGATACCACCGATATTTCTCAGTCTCAAAATTCTGCAAATTTCTCTTGCAGCCTCCAGATTTATCTCTTCAGAAAGCTGTTCGTGACTTTCGGTAGCAATGTAATGACTTGAATTTACGTCTATCACAGTCATAGCCTCTGCCTTATCTATAACAATCTCTCCGCCAGATGGTAATGTCATTTTTCTTTTAAGTACTTCTCTCAATTTCTCGTCTATTTCGAAATTCTCAAATACATCCCCACTTATTACTTTTACGGTTGCTTTTTGATGGAATCTTCTGATGATTTCTCTATGGTTTTCGTCATTGGTCACTACTTCGGTAACTTCGGGTCTGAGGAATTCTCTTATTATGAATTCATCGCTATCGGATTCTTTGTAAAGTAGTTTAGGCTTTCTTGCCTTCTTAAAATTGTTCACAATCTCTTTCCATTTGCCGTATAAATTCTCCATTTCATTGTATATGAACTCTTCACTTATTTCAGCTGCAGCCGTTCTTATGATGAGACCAGTACTATATTTTTCCTTGAGTAGTCTCCCGATCTTCTTCAATCTTTCTCTGTCTTCTTCGCTCAGAATTTTTCTGGAAATACCAACAGATTTCGAAAATGGTAGGAGTACCACATATCGTCCGGCTATACCTATATTGGTAGTTATTTGTGGCCCTTTGGTACCCACACTTTCCTTTTTTATTTGTACGAGTACTTTTTGACCCTCTTGAAGTTTCTTTATCGAGAAAGAATCCAGGTAATCTTGCTTTATATCTCTCATCCTTAAAAATGCATTTTCTCCATTGGGCAACTTAACAAAGGCAGCTTCTAAAGCTGGAATGAACTTTTCTATCTTTCCCAAGTAAATACTTCCAGCAATGCTCTCTTCCTCTTCTTCTCCCAAATAAACTTCAATTAATTTATCATTTTCAAGTAGAGCAGCCCTTGTTTCTTTAGATTCGGAAGTTTTGTTCAATAGCAATAACATTTTTCACCTCAGAAAAATTAGAATTCATTAAGGTATTCTTCTTGCTCTTTCGTTAAAGTATCTATAGATATTCCAAGAGACTCAAGCTTGAGCAATGCAACCTTTCTATCAAGTTCTTCAGGATAACTGTAGACTTTGTTGGAGAGCTTTTCATGATTTTGTGCAAGGTACAGTATCGAAAGAGCTTGTAAGGCAAAAGATATATCCATTATTTCAACAGGATGCCCATCTCCAGCTGCAAGGTTTAGTAATCTTCCGAGGCCAATGACGTATATGTCTTTTCCATTTATCTTATAGCATGTCACATTTTTTCTTATCTCGTAGCTTTGATTTGCCATCTTTTCTATCTTATCCATCGGTACTTCAACATTGAAATGTCCTGCATTTGCAAGTACGACACCATCTTTGAGGTTCTTGATAACTTCCTCTGACAGTATATCCTTAACTCCTGTTGCCGTTACTATGAAATCAGCTTTCGGTGCAAGTTCTTCTATCTTGCCGACTTCAAATCCATCCATGACAGCTTCGATAGCTTTTATCGGATCTACTTCAGTAACCATGACCTTTGCGCCAAGGCCATGAGCACGCATCGCTATACCTCTGCCACACCATCCATACCCTGCGACAAGGAAGTTCTTTCCTGCGATAAGCAGATTAGTATTTCTCATAATCGAATCCAAAGTAGATTGTCCAGTGCCATACCTATTGTCGAACATGAATTTCATCTTAGCATTGTTAACAGCTATAGCTGGAACACGCAGTATGCCACTCTTTTCGAGATTCTCTAACCTTCTCACTCCGGTTGTAGTTTCCTCCGAAACGCCCTTAAGTTTCTTCAGTACGTCTTTTCTCTCTATATGCGCCAAAACAGTTAGGTCAGCACCGTCATCTAAGATCAGATCCGGTTCATAATTTAGAACTTCGTGCAAAAACGAAAAATACTCTTCTTCGCTTGTTGTCCTTTTAGCATGAACTGCTATACCAAAATCCTTCAACGCTTCTGCCACATCGTCTTGGGTAGACAACGGATTTGAACCAGTAATAACAACATCTGCACCAAGTCTCTTTAATGTAACAGCCAAATATGCTGTTTTAGCCTCCAAGTGTATCGACATCGCAACTCTTAGACCTTCCAATGAGTACCCTGACTTTTGTATTGTGTTCAATAATTTCATGTGTTTTGAAACCCATTCGATTTTTTGATGACCTGATTTTTTTAATTCATCCAAATTTCCCATGTTTTTTCTCTCCTTTTTTGCAGTGATTCATAACATTTTCGATGAGTTACCTGATGCGTTCAAAATCACAAAAGCACTACTTACTTACCGCCACAGGTATTTCTTTCTTTATTGTAGACTTTCCAGAATAAGCTTGTACTATCATTGTGTAAACACCCGCTTGATCAAAATTTAGCCTTTCGAGTTTTGTGATTTGGTATCTACCAAAAGGTATTAAGAAAACTCTCCTGTTCCCAATCTCAAAATTGTAACCTATTGCTGGAATGCTTATCTGTATTTTATCCACTTTTAGAAATCTATTTTCCCTAATCTTATTTACGATGTACAGATTGATGTTTGCATCTTTATCAACTACGACTGCATCTTGAGCTTCGATGACGAAATCAACATTTGAAACACTACCTTCAGTTTTTTCGGTAACGGGTATTATCCCCTTGACCTCTTTAATAATTCCGCCCTTTAAATACACAGATGCAGAACTTTCTTGTTGACCCACTTTGCTAGCCTTGAACTTGTGTCTTGATTTTATAATATACGATTCTCCGGACAACAAAACAATTTGTTGATTGAAGTTCTCAGTAATGCGTTCTTCATTGAGTGTCCACTCTATTTTCTCTATATCGAACGTTTGCTTTCTTGCGGTACTATTGATGATCGCAACTCCTGGATTGATTTCTTCACCAAGTACGTAAAATGGGTCACTTACTAAGATGTATGATATTTCCTCCTTATACGTAAAAGTCCTAGAAGTTTCAACTTGTCGACCGTTTATCTTGCACTTTACATATATCGTATAGTCATTTGGGACAAGATTAACCAATGAAACCTCTCTTTCAACATCGTAAACAAGCCTCTTACCTAAACTAGAAACGCTTCCTTCAACGGCATTGGGAAATGAATATTCGTAAATTGTGGTTGAATCAGAGTATATTTTCAAATAGAAATCACTGATGGTAAAATCTTTATCCGTCCGTTTGGTGTTTACGATGTACACCTTAGCCCCCACTTTATCTGGAGATATGTATTCCAACTTTTTCAATTCAATCACAATTTGTAAGTTTTCAACTATGTTTGAATAAGTTTCAGGAGAGGAAGTTTTCAAAAAGAAGAGTAGTGCAAAGACTGCAAGAACCATCATTATGTTCAAAAAAAGGAATCGAAAACTCCTCTTTCTCATCTGGCCATACTTTTCGGATATTTCTCTTTCCTTCTCTTCGCGAAACTTTTTCGGATCGAAAGGCAAGACTTACTCCTCCTCTTCTTCACCGACAGTTGCAAGGATTTCTTCGACGGTGGTCTCTCCGCTAAGAACCTTGTAAAGTCCATCTTGGAACATTGTAATCATACCGTGTCGTTTAGCAACTTTTTCTATCTCAGCTGTCGTGGTACCCTTTTGGATTAGCTTTCTAATCTCGTCGTTTATCATCAGTACTTCGGCAACTGCAGTTCTGCCCTTGTATCCAGTGTTGTTGCATTCTTGACAACCTTTACCTACATATTGGACAAGTTTCATATCTGGAAAATATCTTTTTGCCCTTTCAGCAAATTTGGGTGGAAATTCAGTTTCGACTTTGCATTTTTGACAAACTTTCCTAACGAGTCTTTGCCCCATTATTCCTATCAGTGACGCCGATATCAAAGATGGTTCAACGCCCATGTTCACGAGTCTATCAACGGCACCGGCAGCGGTGTTGGTATGCAACGTTGACAAGACCAAGTGTCCTGTCAATGATGCTTCAACGGCAAGCTGTGCTGTTTCCCTATCACGCACCTCACCAACCATTATGATATCAGGGTCTTGCCTCAAGAAAGATCTCAGATATTTCGCAAATGTCAGACCGATTTCAGTGTTGACTTGGCACTGCGTGATTCCTTCAACCGTGTATTCTACAGGATCTTCTGCAGTTACTATATTAACATTGTCAGAATTCAACGAGTTTATCATAGCAACGAGTGTTGTTGACTTACCACTTCCCGTCGGTCCGGTGACAAGTATTATTCCGTAAGGATGCTCTATCAACTTTTGTATTCTTTCATAATTGTACGCTGAATAACCCAAGTCCTCGAGTTTCTTCTTTGAAGATGACACCTTTAGAAGTCTCATAACCACCTTTTCTCCATTTACTGAAGGCATCGTAGAAACGCGTAAATCATACTGCTCGTCACCCTTTTTTATGAAAAACTTGCCGTCTTGTGGCATTCTACGTTCCACAATATCAAGTCCGGAGAGTATTTTTATACGTGAGACTACCGCAGCATGTAAATTTCTCGGATATTCTGTTATCTTTCTCAATACGCCGTCTACCCTATACCTTACGATAACATTCCTTCGTTGTGGTTCTATATGGATATCGCTTGCCTCAAGTTCTACGGCATGGTCAACGATATTTGATACAAGTCTAACAACAGGTGTTTCTTCTTCCATCGATATTTGCTCTTCAGGGACCTCTTTTGGTTGTTCTTGTATCGTAATTTCTCCCATCTTTTCAGAGAACACATCCGCAGAAAGGCCATGGATAACATTGTTGTACATAGTTTCAAAAAGATTCGGTGGCATCAAGCAAAAGTCTACATCTTTTCCCATCCTAAATTTTAATCTTCTCTTTATAACCGG
>DPXZ01000051.1 GCA_003526765.1 Fervidobacterium sp. | reverse complement strand
TAGACGCACAGTACGTTGCGGGTAGGTTTGCACTCAAGGAAAGTTATTTCAAGGCAGTGGGAACCGGTATAGATGGAAATTCTTTCCAAGACCTCTCATTTTTGAATAGAATTAATGGTAGTTTGTACTGCAAAATCCACAAGATTGGAAGATACAAGATTGAACCGTTCAATTTTCTCCACTGTGCACTTTCCCACGACAAGTTTGCGATGGCAACAACAATTGTTGAAAGGGAAAGGGGACAAGTTTACGTTGGCATCGGTACAAATCTGGGAAATAGGGAAGAGAACATCAAAATGGCACTTGAAATGATAGAAGGCTTTGCACAAATATTGAACGTGTCCAATATCTACGAAACAAGACCTTACGGAAAGACGGACCAACCAGATTTTCTCAATTGTGTCATCGAGATAGATACGGTGCTCGCTCCAGAAGAGCTCCTTGATAGACTACTCGCTGTGGAAACTAAAATGGGTAGGATAAGAACGGAGCGGTGGGGACCGCGGGTTATAGACTTAGACATACTCTTCTATGGCAATTTGATCATAGAAAATGAACGATTGATTTTGCCACATTATGATTTTGAAAATAGGATGTTCTTCGTCCAGCCAATGTGTGATTTGAATAAGAATTTCGTTCATCCTCTGTCTCAAAGAACTATGGTCGATATCTTCAAATCGTTGAGTCAAGGTCCCCAATAAATGAGTTCAAAAGGGTTTTCAAAAGTGGAGGGAAGAATATGGAAGGGCGCATAAACGAAGCAGACATCGTAAAGTTGGAGGAAGAAATAGACCAGGCGATAGAGGCTGAAGACTTTCAAAAGCTCAACGAATTGTTGGATGCAAGGGAAAAACTTCTACCCACGTTGTCGGTTGAGATGCTCAAAGATATACAAAAGCGTGACCAACAAAGAAAAGAGGCCTTGGAACTCAAGATGAAAGAATTCAAAGAATCCGCAGAGCAGATGGAAAGCGGAAAAAAGTACATGAATTCATACATTCAAAACGAAGATAAAGGTAACATCATCAACAGACTTGGGTAAGGATAAGAGAATACATGTGCAGATTTCTTGAGTAAAAATAGAAACAAATTACACATGAACATACACGATGGTTGCAGGGGGGAATGACACAATGGATGAAAGATTCAACCAAGCAAAGCAAAAGTACGAACAAGCGGTAGAAAAGGCCATTTCCAAATTTCCAGAAAGGAAGCAGAAATTCACATCAACATCTAATTACGAGATAAAGAGGGTTTACACACCAGAAGATGTTGAGAATATCGACTACGTAAACGACATCGGATTTCCCGGTGACTATCCTTACACACGCGGTGTACAACCAACGATGTACCGAGCAAGACACTGGACGATGAGACAGTACGCAGGTTTTGGTACAGCGGAAGAATCGAACAAGAGATATAAATACCTACTTGAGCAAGGCCAAACCGGGCTTTCTGTTGCATTCGATTTGCCAACACAGATTGGCTATGATTCAGATGATCCAATGTCGGAAGGCGAGGTTGGAAGGGTTGGCGTTGCGATAAGTTCTTTGGAAGATATGGAAATACTTTTTGACGGTATACCCCTCGATAGAGTCAGTACATCAATGACGATAAATAGCACTGCGATGATATTACTTTCAATGTACATCGCTGTTGCGGAAAAACAAGGTGTAGCACAAGATAAGCTTGACGGTACGATACAAAATGACATACTCAAAGAATACATTGCACGCGGGACGTACATATATCCTCCCGAACCATCCATGAGACTCATCACAGACATATTCGACTATTGTTCAAAAAACATGCCAAAATGGAATCCAATAAGCATCAGTGGCTATCACATAAGGGAAGCAGGGTCAAGTGCAGCACAGGAAGTGGCATTCACGTTAGCCGATGGTATCGCATACGTTGAAAGTGCCATGAAGGCCGGATTAGATCCAAACGTTTTCGGTAAAAGACTTTCGTTCTTCTTTGCAGCACACAACAATTTCTTGGAAGAGATCGCAAAATTCAGAGCTGCAAGACGACTATGGGCAAAAATCATGAAGAATAGGTTCAACATCACCAATGCTGAAGCCATGAAGTTGAGATTCCACACTCAAACTGGTGGTTCAACTCTAACTGCGCAACAACCATTGAACAACATAATAAGAGTCACGATACAAGCGTTGGCCGCAGTACTCGGTGGTACGCAATCGCTCCATACAAACAGTTACGACGAGGCACTCGGGCTTCCAACGGAAGAATCTGTGAGGATAGCACTCAAGACGCAGCAGATCATAGCATACGAATCCGGCGTGGCCGATACGATAGATCCGCTTGCAGGTTCTTACGCAATAGAAGCAATGACAAACGAAATAGAAAAGAAGGCAATGGAATACATAGAGAAGATAGACCAAATGGGCGGGATGATAAAGGCAATCGAAACAGGATATGTGCAAAAAGAAATTCACGAAAGTGCATACAAGCAACAACTTGCCATCGACAAAGGCGAGGAAGTAATCGTTGGAGTAAACAAATTCCAGATGGAGGAAGACGTGAAGAAACGTGAGATACTGAAAGTGGATCCAGAACTGGAAAAGAAACAAGTGGAAAGGCTCAAGAAACTGAAAGAGCGAAGAGATAACGAAAAGGTGAGAAAATCCCTGCAGAAGATAAAAGAAGTAGCCTCAAGTCAGGAAAATCTCTTCCCATACGTGTTGGAAGCCGTGAAGGTGTACGCTACGGTTGGAGAGATTAGCAACGCATTGAGAGATGTGTTTGGCGAATACACGGAGACTGTGATCATTTGATCCTGTTATCTGGAAAACCATTGAAATGATGCAAAGTTGATTCCAGAGTGTTTAAAAGTAATTATCAAAAAGTAAAGGGAGGTTGATTCATATGGAAAAAGGTACGTGGGAAATCAAAAAGGGATTTGCAGAGATGTTCAAAGGTGGCGTTATCATGGATGTCACAACAGCAGAGCAGGCAAAGATAGCGGAAGAAGCAGGTGCAGTCGCTGTTATGGCACTTGAAAGGGTACCAGCAGATATACGAAAAGCTGGTGGAGTGGCAAGAATGGCGAGCATATCGAAAATAAAAGAAATAATGCAAGCTGTGTCTATACCAGTTATGGCAAAAGTCAGAATAGGCCACATAGCTGAGGCAAGAATCCTCGAAGCACTTGGTGTTGATTACATCGATGAGTCCGAAGTGTTGACACCCGCAGATGACAAATTTCACATCAACAAACACGAATTCACTGTACCATTCGTTTGTGGTGCGAGAAATCTTGGAGAGGCACTCAGAAGAATCTCGGAAGGTGCAGCAATGATAAGGACAAAGGGTGAGGCCGGTACAGGTAACATTGTGGAAGCTGTAAAACACATGAGGACTGTCATGGCGGAAGTTAGAAAAGTCCAGAATTTGCCATATGAAGAGATCGTATCTTATGCAAAAGAGATAGGAGCACCGGTTGAATTGGTACAACAAGTAAAAGACCTCGGAAGATTACCAGTTGTTAACTTCGCAGCAGGTGGTGTTGCAACACCGGCAGATGCAGCACTCATGATGATGCTTGGTGCAGACGGTGTATTCGTAGGCAGTGGCATATTCAAGTCGAAAGACCCCGCAAAGATGGCAAAATCGATCGTTATGGCAGTAACATATTGGAACGATCCTGAAATGCTCTTGAAGATTTCAGAAGACATAGGAGAACCGATGGAAGGATTGGAAATAGACACGTTGGAAGTCAAGTTGCAGGAAAGGGGTTGGTAACGAATGGTCATAGGTGTTTCGGGAGTACAAGGAGATTTTAGAGAACACAAATGGATGATTGAAAAGCTTGGAATAGAAACAATGGTAGTCAAATCATCGGAAGATTTGGACAAAGTTGATGGTCTCATCATCCCCGGTGGCGAGTCTACCACGATGATACGAATAATGAAGATGACAGGCTTGTTTGAAAGGCTCAGAGAGAAGATCAAAACTGGATTTCCAGTGTATGGTACTTGCGCAGGTCTCATTGTTTTGGCAAAGGAAATAGAAAATTACCCACAAGAATCGTTGGGAGTAATAGACATCAAGGTTATGAGAAATGCGTATGGAAGACAAGTCGATAGCTTCGATGAGATGATCGAAATCAAGGGATTCGACAGACCATTCAAGGCAGTCTTTATAAGAGCGCCGCGTATAGATAGCTACGGACCAGATGTTGAAGTATTGGCATTCTTGGACAATTCCCCCGTCATGTGCAGGCAAGGAAACGTGTTGGTCACATCTTTTCATCCAGAACTGACAGACGATGCCAGAGTCCACGAATACTTTGTAAATATGGTCAAAGAATACAGAGTGCAACAAGAAATGCCAAAAGCAAATGCATAAGTACGGCGAAAAATTAAAGACAACATACAACTTCAAATCAACTTCAAATCAGGGTCACCTCAAGGTGACCCTGATTTTGTTTATTACCACTTTTTTGATATAATTTTGG
>DPXZ01000067.1 GCA_003526765.1 Fervidobacterium sp. | reverse complement strand
CTCGTGCCTATTTTGGTCAAAAAGATGCTCAACAATTTAGAATACTGAGAAGAATGGTGGAAAATCTCAATATGGACGTAGAGATGGTTGAAATGCCTATCGTCAGAGAACCAGATGGACTGGCAATGTCTTCGAGAAACGTTTATCTCAGTGATGAAGAAAGGCGTGAGGCACCAAGATTGTACAAATCTCTGCTTGAAGCAAAAAGGCTTATAGATGGTGGAGAAAGAGATGTTCAAAAGATCAAGGGCGAGATACAACGAGTTTTGAATCACCCACTTCTGAAAATAGATTACGTAGAGATTGTTGATGAAAAGACATTGATACCTGTAGATAGAATCGAAGGAGATGTTATAGTTGCTATCGCTGTATTCTTTGGTAAAGCTAGATTAATTGACAACGTTATTATAAGGCAGTAAAAATTTTTCAGTGTTTTTTGATTTCCTAAGTTGACAACGATGCTCAGAAAGTGTATATTAAATCTCAATACGTAAGAGTAAATAAGATAAGAATGTGAAGGTAGTGACTAACGATGAACCAAGATGTGCCATTTCAGTATGAAAGATTTAATTTGTTAGAATTTAATACGTTGCACGATTTTGTCGAATACATAGATGCAAAGATTAAAGAGACGGACCTTTATAGATTGAGATTCAAATTCACAGCAGACGTTGTCAAAGTCAAACCTTACAGCGGCTCTGTTTACATCACAGTATCGCAGGAAACGTTGGATGGTAAGAAAACAGAGATGACGGTCATTGTATGGAGAAATTTGGCACCTGCAGTTATGAAAAACCTTTTGGGTTTTGGAATTAAGGATTGGAACCAACTGGAACACAAGAAATGGGAATTTCAAGGTAAGTTATCGTTTTATCCAGAACGCGCACAATTCAGCTTTTGGGCGGATTCCATAGCGCCACAAGGTGAATCTGATATACTCAGCAGGAGGCAGAAGATAAAAGAACAACTAAAAAAGGAAGGGTTATTGGTAGAGGTAGAACATAACTTACTGGAACTTGAACCAATAAGGATGATCGCTTTGATAACGTCTAGGACTGCTCAAGGATATTTCGATTTTCTTTCAAATCTGATGGTACCTGACAATTACAGGCCTATCACTCATCTTTATGAATCGTCCATGCAAGGTGCATCGACATCTCAAGAAGTGATACGTGCATTTGACAGAATAACTACATTTTGCAAGAAATATGGTGTTAAGTACGATGTAATTGTCTTAATACGCGGTGGCGGTGGCCCGAGTGATCTGATGTACTTCGATGATTACGAACTTGCAAAGCATATTGCCAAGACGAACGCATACATACCTGTTCTAACTGGTATAGGGCATGAAAAAGACGAAACGATTCCTGACTATGTTGCTTGGCGTAGATTCCCTACACCAACGGCAGTTGCAAAAGAAATATCGAACCAAATAAAGACTTACTTAGAAAGTGTAAACAGATGGTACAGTGAGATCAACCAACGGATGGACAGCATTCTAAACGTGTTTTCTAGCAAAGTTGAGCAAGATAATTATAAAATGCTCAGTGATTCTATGAGGGCGGACATATCAAAAACTGAGAAATCGAACGTTGAAAGTGCGAGTTTTCTGTTGAAATCATTCACTTTGAAAAACTATGAAACTGCGCTTTCGTTCGATTTTTTGGGGACTTTATCGAATAATATTTCTTCAAAATATGTAGATGTTAAGAAAGAAATAGATGATACAGTTGAAAAAATTTCATCATCTTTGAACTATAACTTAAAGAATAACTCTCAAGACATTTCAAACTACGATAGGATACTGAATGATTTCGATAGAATACAGTTATCGTATGCTCAAAGACTTGATAGTGCTAAAGAAGAACTCTCAAAGATAGGTGGACCTGTCTCGGCACTCTTAGTTGGTGGAGCAGTGGTAACGAAGGATGGAAAATTTATAAAAAGTAAGGAAGAGATAAACGAGAAAGATGTTTTAAAGATCAACTTCTATGACGGTGGTGTGATTGTCAAAACTGTCGATGATAACAATGGGCAAAATAATAGTAAGTAAAGATAGGTAAAGAGAGGGGTAAATATGGATTTGGAAAGCGTACAAAATATACTTAACCTTAAGAAAGAGAAGATCGAAAAGTTAACATTTAAACAACTAATGGAGTTGATAGATTCGATAAAGTCATCTTTCATCTCATCAAACCTCGACATAGAAACGCAGATAGAACTGTACTCAAAGGCAATAACACTTTTGATGAAGGCAAGAGAAAAACTTGCAGAGGTGAAAAAGAAGAAGGAAGAAATAGACAGAATGTACGAAGATTTTGTCAAAAGTATGGACCAATAAGGATATTAGTAGTTCAAAATTTAGAAAAGATGGGGGTCAGAATTTTGAAATCAGATAAGTATTTCTTCCAAAAATTGCCGATTTCATCCATAGTTGGAGTTTTGATATCATTGACGTTAATCTTTATCCATCTTCCAAACCGTATTTTCGGTGACTATACATCTCTAATTGAACTCATAAAATTTGCTGTTGGTAATATAATTCTTGCACTAAGCGGTATAGGAATCTTCCTATATATCCTAAGATTTTTATCGAGCAAAGACTTTGACAAAAATCTTGATGAAGTTAAAAATGCTGCTTTGAATGAAGCCAAGAGGAACAATGCAGTAGTTATTGCAGATTTCATATCTTTCAGACCGTGGATGAGCGATGAATACTATGTGAAAACAAAAAGCGGTCTTCTCAAGTACTTCTATCCGATGTACCACGTAATCTTTTCAGTCATCGATGATGTCTTGATCATTAATGAATTGAAGATAAACGTATCTCAAAAAATTTGGGATGTAGTGGGTTATCACTTTGTCCCAATTAATCATATAGAGTCCATTAGTCTAACACAAGATAGAATATTCTTTACAAATTACAATGGAGATAATGCTGCAACCGTAGATTTTATTGAAATCAGGACTAAAGAAGGCAGCATAAAAATAGCACTCTTTGAAGAAGAATTGTTGTCAAAAAGTGGTGACATTAAACCACTTCGAGACGAATTTTTATCAAAGTTCTCCTTTTTAATCAGAACAATCGGTAAGGGAAGGATAA
>DPXZ01000037.1 GCA_003526765.1 Fervidobacterium sp. | reverse complement strand
TTCTTAGGGACATCTGACCTATCTGGGAAGACCGCAAATGGTATTCCGAAACCTGTATGACCTGTCGTAAAGTACTTCTTATTGAAAGCCTCATCACTTGCCATGTGCAAACCTCGCAAATCAACGCTTGCACCAATTATCTTTGTCTCAGTTCCACCGGCTTTCTTCAATCCACGTGCAGTGCCAGTTATGAGCCCTCCACCCGCATGCGTAACGATGACTGCATCTGGGTATCTGCCAGTCAGTTCAGTCATTTGATGTGCTATCTCATATCCAAGTGTTTCTATACCAGCTATTGCATACGGTGAATAAAGTGATGCATTGAAATATCCCGTCTGCTCGAGTAAGAGCAACGTGTAATAGAAGAGTTCTGGTCCTACGGTAAGTTGCACAACTTCTGCACCGTATGCCTCACAAGCACGGCCTTTCTCCAATATTTCCGGTTGACCCCTCCATTGACTATCGTAGCACTCTTGTACAATGATGCATTTCAAACCGCGTTTTGCAGCTTGAGAAGCAACGGCCGCACCGTAATTTCCGCTTGTGGCTGCGATAACGCCTTTGTATCCCATCTTCTTTGCTCGATAAACACTGACGGCCGCACGTCGATCCTTAAAGCTACCAGATGGATTTGCAGCTTCGTCTTTCAAAAAAATACGAGCACCTTTGCCTTTAGCTGCAAGTTGCTTTACTAGACGATTTATGTTTTTCAATTCAACGAGTGGTGTATTTCCCACGCAAGTTTCAGCCTGAATTTCTCGTACTTCATCTATCGAATACCCTACTTCTCTCATCATCTTTTCATAATCAAAGGCTATACCATCGATGATGAACTTTTCATAATCTATTCCAACTGCGTTTTTCATTATCTCATTTCGTCTTGCCATCACTGCATCGTACGAATCATCTCTCATGGACGTCATTTTCCATCACCTTCTGAACTATCACAACTGTCGATTTCTTCCATCAATTTGCGCAATTCAACACCCGCATTTATTAACTCGGGTACAGGTTCTCCGAAGTTATGTGTGTACTTTGGATTTATGTCTATCAGAATCCCTGATATTATCCTATCCGTTGTAGTCTTGATACGTACCGTCGCTCCAAGAGATGCAATTTCATCGACCAAAAAGCCTTTCACCCTCATTTGAAGCGGTACTTTCTTTGTATCTTCCGGGAGGTATGTTGAACGTTCCTGTGGTGATAATATATTAAGCTGTACCTGAACCCAGTCGCCTCTCTTTGCCAAATTTGTTGACATTTGCTCACCTCATTTCAAGTAGAAACACGTGGTATATTACTTATATTACTATTACCGAATTTCCGATAGAATGGATCTTGGAACTGGAAGATCAGCCATGCATTTCAGCCCAGGATGTGCCTCAACGACTATTGGAATCATGTTAGTTGCTATGGCTATAGTTGCCTTTCCACCAGGAATTTCTGGCTTTATCGAGAGATTTATGTTGATATCCCCATGAATCTCTATGTAATCTCCTGTCTCTACACCTTCGAGGTGCGGATGGATTTGCTGAGGATGGTACAACTCAATTACACACTTTTCACCTGCATATGCCTTTGCAGAGTGATTGCAACCTGCAACCATGCCTGGTTGAACTTTGACAACAGGTGTTTCTCTGTAAACGTTCGATATTATTGGTTTTCTCTCTTCTTCGATCTTTGTTACATTCCATCCTATTGCCCTTGAAATCATACCAATGCTCTGGAGAAAACCTATGTGCCCCACGATTGTTCCTTCCTTTAACCCCATCTCAAACTTCTCCGGTGTTGTACCCACACCTTGAGTCTCCATAACTGTTTTGCCAAACGGTGAAAGGTCATTTATTCTTCTTGCAACTATCTTATCAACCTTTGTACAGACACCTGTCAGTGCAATGATCAATGTATCGAGTACAAATCCGGGATTGACACCGGTTCCAAGGATAGTTACTCCATATCGCTTTGCAAGGCTATCCATGTAAGCAGATTCTTGCGGATACACGTTGAATGGGAAGGCCATTTCTTCAGCTATCGTAATTACATTAGCGTGATTCTTCACTGCATACTCGATCTGTGGTAAAACATCCCTGACAAATGAGCTAGTTGCAATAACCACGATATCTGGATTGGTCTCTTCAATTACATCTATGGAATCTCTCACGCGTGTGCCGTACGTTTCAAGGCCCAACAATTCGCCAACGTCTTTGCCAATAAACTCCGGATTTTTGTCGATGACTCCGACAAGCTTCATACACTTACTCTCCACAACGTTCTTTGCAATACCCCGCCCCATAGCACCAAAACCCCATGTAACAACTCTCATGATGTTACCTCCTCTTCGAATTCGATTTTTCTCTACCACAAAAAAACACCTTTACACATATATTTTACAAAAATACCATGCAGAAATACAAACCTATGCTTTGTGTTAGTTCAAAACATTTCTAAAATATTCCTTTTACAATTGATTTATACTCTCTCTATCACTACTTTGCTCGCGTATACTAGAGTATGCAGTTGTTATATACAAAAATCTCTCACAATCTACACTTTTTAAGCAATTGCTTTGAGTAATTGCAATGCATGTTA
>DPXZ01000075.1 GCA_003526765.1 Fervidobacterium sp. | reverse complement strand
GTCTGTTGTACCGTTCAAAAGTGCGGATATACCTGTCGAACTGCCTGCGCCTTCAAGTGTGACCTTAACATCCGGATGCGTTTTACTGAATTCTTCCACCCACATCTGGCTAACTTCAAGAAGTGTGTTCGAACCTTTTATAACCAACGTGCTTGCAAATCCTGCAAATACTAAGAGTGTCAATAAACTGAATACCAATAACTTCTTCATAACCTCACCTCCAAATTTGATGAACCGTTCTTTGAATTTCGATTCAATTATCCGGCAAGTATTTAAAGGCAAAATATCGAAATATTAAGATATATTAAGATGTATCCTCTTGGAATGTCTAGTCTCTTTGAGAAATTATGGAAACAATTCCAAATTCTGCCCAGTTAATGGCAAATGTATTGTATAATAGATAGTTGGATAACTTGGATAACTATGAAATATCATAATCGTTGGAGAACATCGTGAAGGGGAGGTGTTGAGTATGTCAGGTATGAGCAGTAACATCAAGAAGGTACTTAGCATCGTATTGCTTTTTGTAGTTGTCTTAGCTTTTGCAGGAACTGAGCTTACGATTCACTACCATCGTTGGGATGGAAACTACGATGGATGGAACCTGTGGATTTGGCCTTCTGAACCAGTTTCAAAAGAAGGAGCTGCCTACCAATTTACGGGTAAGGATGATTACGGTGTTGTAGCAAATGTGACATTACCAGATACGTTGACAAAAGTTGGGATCATAGTAAGATTGAACGAATGGCAGCAGAAGGACGTTTCAGCAGATAGGTTTATAACTGTCAAAGATGGTAAAGCGGAGGTGTGGTTGTTGCAAGGCATTGAGCAGATTTATACATCAAAACCAGATACAAACCCAAAGATACTCTTTGCCCAGGCTCGGGATCAAAATACGATAGAAGCTTACCTAACAGGTCAGGTAGATACGACAAAAGTTGGTGCAAAGGTAAGGGTTGATGGAGTGGAAAAGAAGGTTGCAAGGGTTGAAAAGGCTGATCAGCTGGATGTCTCTAAGACAAACTACGTAAAGGTTGTGTTAGCTGAACCTATTCAACTAAGCGATGTCAACAAAGATGTTCAAGTAGAGATAGAAGGTTTCACACCTACACGAGTAGTCATGATGGAAATACTCGATAAGATTTACTACGATGGACCACTCGGTTTCGAATACACACCGCAAAAAACAACGATACGAGTGTGGTCACCAGTCTCAAAGAGCGTTGATTTGTTGCTTTACAAAAATTGGGATGACAACGAACCAAACAAAGTTGTACCAATGAAGCAGATCAGCAACGGTGCATGGGAGGCAGTGCTCGATGGAGATTGGGCAGGTTGGTTTTACAAGGTCCGATATTTCAGCTACGGTGAGTATCGAGAGAGTGTAGACTATTTTTCCAAAGCTGTTGCGAAGAATTCTGCAAAGAGTGCGATCATAGATTTGAGCAAGACGAATCCTCAAGGCTGGGGCAATGATAAACGTCCTGCAATGGGCGCATACGAAGATGCGATCATATACGAAATCCACATAGCAGATATGACTGGCCTCGACAATTCTAACGTAAAGAATAAGGCGACTTATCTTGGATTAACGGAAAAAGGCACAAAAGGTCCGAATGGTGTTACGACTGCTTTAGATCATCTTGTAGAACTTGGTGTAACGCATGTACACATACTCCCAATGTTCGATTTCTGGACTGGTGATGAAGCAGATAAGGATTTTGAAAAGAGTTACAATTGGGGTTACGATCCATATCTGTTCACGGTACCAGAAGGGAGATATTCGACCAACCCGTACGACCCTTCCGTCAGGATCAACGAAGTCAAGCAGATGGTAAAGGTATTGCACGATAATGGTATCCGTGTAATTCTCGATGTGGTCTTCCCACACACGTGGGGCGTTGGACCGATGTCTCCATTTGATCAAGCTGTACCATATTACTTCTACCGAATTGATAGAACAGGTGCTTATATAAACGAAAGCGGCATAGGTAATACAACGGCAAGTGAGAGACCAATGTTCAGAAAGTACATTGTAGATACGCTCAAACTCTGGGTCAACGATTACCATGTCGATGGGTTCAGATTTGATCAGATGGGACTTATAGATAAACAAACGATGGTTACGATTGAAAAAGAATTGCATGCCATAGATCCTACGATCATACTCTACGGTGAACCTTGGGGTGGTATGGGCGCAGCCGCAAGGTTCGGAAAGTCTGATGTCGGAGGAACAAAGGTAGCAGCATTCAACGACGAATTCAGAGATGCTTTAAGAGGCTCCGTATTCGATGCAACGGTTAAAGGATTTCTCATGGGTGCTTTAGCGAAAGAGAATTTGGTTAAACGTGGTGTTGCTGGAAGTATTGAGTACGACGATATAATAAGGAGCTTCGCAAAGGATCCAGAAGAGACGATAAACTATGTTGAATGCCACGATAACCATACACTATGGGATAAGAACTACTTAGCTGCTCAATCCGATGCGAAGACAAGCTGGACGACAGATATGCTCAAGGATGCGCAAAAGCTTGCAGGTGCGATAATACTTACATCTCAAGGTGTTCCATTCTTGCAAGCAGGACAAGATTTTGCAAGGACAAAGAATGGAAATGAAAATTCCTACAACGCTCCTATCTCCATCAACGGGCTAGACTATGCAAGAAAGGCAGAATTTATAGATGTGTTCAACTATTACAAAGGACTTATTCAATTGAGAAAGGAACACGTAGCATTCAGACAGAGGACGGCTGCGGATATAAAGGATAAGATTAGTTTCCTGCCATCGCCGAGAAAAGGTGTAATGTTCAAGATAAACGATGCGAATGACCCTTGGAAAGAGATAGTTGTCATATACAACGGTGAGATCAAGGAGCAACAATTCTCATTACCAGATGGCACGTGGAATGTCGTTGTGGATCAAGCAAATGCTGGAACAACGCCGCTGTACCAAGTAAGTGGAAAGATAAACGTAAAGGCAACTTCTGCTATGGTGATGTACAAAGCAAAGTAGTCCAAAAATCAACAACGAGTAATTTTCAAGCAAAGTTCAAGAGTATTGAAAATACTTGCCAACATGTGGTATAATATCCCCGAGAAAGGGGGATGTAAATATGTCCAGAAGAATTCTTGTGGTTGAAGACGAACCGAATATGAGATTACTTGTTACAGAAGAACTCATGGATGCAGGCTACGAAGTCGATGAAGCAGAGAATGGTGAGGCCGCACTCAAAAGATTTGGAGAGAAGACATATGATTTAGTCACAATTGACATAGAGATGCCTGGTATGGATGGCTTAGAACTTGCTGGTAGGTTGAGAGAAATACGAAAGGAAACAAAACTCGTGCTCCTAACAGCATATTCACACTACAAAAGTGACATGGCATCTTGGGCCGCAGACGCATACATCGTAAAATCTTCCGATTTAACAGAATTGAAAGAAGTAATAAGCCGTTTAATTAATATGTGAGTGATGCCCACTACCAACCGAAAAAGGGGTGGGCCATCACCCCTTTTTCGTTATTAGATAGTTTTATGTTTTTTGAACTTTAATGGTAAAATCAATGGATATTTCACATAAAAAAACGAAAATTCTGCTGTTGAATGTGCAACAAGCTGGAGGTGTCAAAATGGATTATAAAGAGACTTTGAATTTGCCGCAGACAAGTTTTCAGATGAAGGCAAATTTGGTGAAGAAAGAACCGGAAATGCTAAAGTTATGGGAAGAAAAAGAGATATACAAAAAAACGCTTGAAATACGTCAAGGAGCGCCTACTTATCTGCTTCACGACGGGCCTCCGTACGCAAATGGTGATATCCACCTCGGAACTGCAATGAATAAGGTTTTGAAGGATTTTGTGATAAGGTACAAGACAATGCGAGGCTATAGAG
>DPXZ01000040.1 GCA_003526765.1 Fervidobacterium sp. | reverse complement strand
ACGAATACAGACATGTACCAAGAGAAGTTGTGAACTATATAGGTGTAGCACTTGGCATACCACCAGCAAAGATATATGGTGTCATCACATTTTACTCACAGTTCTCACTCAATCCAAAGGGCGAGTATACGATCATGATATGCGACGGTACAGCTTGCCACATGGAGGGTTCTATGAATCTTGTCAAGGTCATAGAAGAAGAGATCGGAATAAAACCAGGCGAAGTGACACAAGATCTCAAATTCAGTCTCGATAAAGTTGGTTGCCTCGGTGCTTGTGCGCTTGCACCAGCCATGGTTATAAATGGCGAGGTATATGGAAAACTCACCCCGGACAAGGTTAGAGAGATACTCAGAAATATCAAAGAAAGGAAGGCTGAGTGAATATGATAACTACAACAGAAAAGAGATTTGATAATGCACAAGAGATAATTAAATATATAGATACACTCAAGGCAAAAAGAGAAAAGAAGCTTCAGAAGAAATCAATATATGTCTGTGTTGGTACTGGTTGTACAGCCAGTGGCTCGAGGAAGGTGTATGCAAAATTTGTTGATGTGATAAAGCAAAAGGGTTTGGACGTGGCCATTGAAAAGATAGATGACGATGATGAACCAGTGAAAAGGACCGGTTGTTGTGGTTTGTGTTCGCTTGGTCCACTTGTAAAAATTATGCCAAGTGGAATCACGTACAGTCATGTTACAGTCGATGACGTCGAGGAGATAATAGAAAAGACACTGATCAATGGAGAACCAATAGAGAGATTGTTACTCACAGACCCAATCAGCCATCAAAAGGTTGAAAGGCTCGAAGATGCTACATTTTTCAAAAATCAAACTTTCTACATAATGAATGAAATAGGAAAGAGTGAGTGTGAAAGTATAGAAGACTACATGGCGCGCGGTGGGTATTTGTCGCTTGCAAAGGCCCTTTCGATGGATAGAAAAGAGATAATAGAGATAATCAAAGCTTCCGGTTTACGCGGTCGTGGTGGCGGAGGATTCCCAACAGGTCTTAAATGGGAAGCTGCTTACAACAGCAAAGGCGACATAAAATACATCGTTTGTAATGCCGACGAAGGTGACCCAGGAGCATTCATGAACAGGACTTTGCTTGAAAGGGACCCACATTCCGTTTTGGAAGGTATGATAATAGCAGCATATGCGATAGGTGCACAGGAAGGCTATGCGTACATAAGGGCAGAATATCCAATCGCAGTCGAGATGTTCAACAAGGCTATCGAATCTGCAAAAGAGTACGGATTGCTTGGCGATAACATACTCGGTACCGATTTCTCACTTGACATACACGTAAAGGAAGGTGCAGGTGCATTTGTTTGTGGAGAGGAAACAGCGTTACTCTCTTCTATTGAAGGTAAACGAGGAACTCCAAGGCCAAGGCCACCATTCCCAGCTCAAGCAGGTCTTTGGGGAAAACCAACGCTCATCAACAATGTTGAGACTTATGGGAACGTTGCGAAGATATTGAGAGACGGTGTGGAGAGCTACAGGACAAGAGGTGTGCAGAAATCACCTGGTACAAAGATGTTCTCCGTTACAGGTCCACTCAATCTAACCGGAATCATAGAAGTACAATTCGGTACGACGTTGAGATACATACTTGAAAATATCTGTGGTGGCACATCGAATGGTCGCAGGATAAAAGCAATTCAGATAGGCGGTCCATCTGGTGCATGTCTGCCGGAAGAACTTTTTGATTTACCACTTGACTATGATACATTAAAATCCGTTGGTGCAATGGTTGGTTCTGGTGGTATCGTTGCTATCACAGACGACAGATGTATGGTTGAAGTTGCAAGATTCTTCCTCGACTTCACAAAACGCGAGTCTTGTGGAAAGTGCGTACCATGCAGAGAAGGTACGATGCAAGCATACAACATCCTCGAAAAATTCACACAGGGTAAGGCAACATATGAAGACCTTGAAACACTCGAATACGTTTCTGAAATAGTTAGAACAGCATCGTTGTGTGGACTTGGTAAGACAGCACCAAATCCAATCATAAGTACACTGAAATACTTCAAAGAAGAATACATAGAACACATAGAAGGAAAATGTCCAAGTGGCATGTGTACTGCATTCAAGAAGTATATTATCTCACCGGAGAAGTGTAAGAGCTGCAGCTTGTGTGCAAGAAGCTGTCCGAACGGCGCAATAAGTGGAGAACGTGGTAAGCCTTACGTTATAGACCAAGACAAGTGCGTTAAATGCGGCCTGTGTGTCACAAAGTGTAAGTTCGGCGCAATAGAACTTGTCGGTTGACCTTTGGGAGGATGATAGCATATGAAAATAAACGTCAATGGTAAACAAGTAGAAATAAGAGACGATGCAAAAAACGTCATGGAAGCTTTAAGAGAAATAGGTATAGAGATACCAAACCTGTGTTATCTTTCTGAGACATCGGTCTATGGCGCATGTAGAATGTGTCTTGTTGAAGTCGATGGAAAAGAAATAGTCACATCTTGTACACTTGCACCAAGAGAAGGAATGAGTATAAGGACACATACACCAAAGATATATGAAATGAGAAAGGGTATTTTGCAACTCCTACTTGCCTCTCACGACGGTGATTGTACAACTTGTGAGATGAACGGAAAGTGCAAATTGCAAAGATATGCTCGAGATTTTGGACTGACAACGAATAGATTTGCAACAGTCTCCAAAAAGGCTATCACAGACAATTCATCGATCATTGTGAGAGATAACGCAAAGTGCATACTTTGTGGAGATTGCGTAAGGGCTTGTGAAGAACTGCAAACAGTTTCTGCGATAGATTTTGCATATAGAGGATTTGATACGCAAGTGGTACCATCTTTTGAAGAGAAGATCGAAAATACTGAATGTGTCTTCTGCGGTCAATGCGTCGCATACTGTCCAACAGGCGCACTCGCGATAAGGAACGATGTCGATAAAGTATACAAAGCAATCGAAAATGGTAAATACGTCATCGGTATGATTGCACCAGCAGTCAGGGCTTCACTTCAAGAAGAATTTGGACTCGAAGATGACATAGCAATGGCAGGAAGAATGGTCTCTGTGCTAAAGATGATAGGATTCAAGAAAGTATTCGATGTAGCTTTCTCTGCGGACCTTGTTGCATACGAAGAAGCACATGAATTCTTGGAAAGACTTGAAAAGAACGAAAAACTGCCACAATTCACATCATGCTGCCCTGGTTGGGTGAAATTTGCAGAACAGTACTATCCAGAATATGTACCGAATCTATCGAGTGTAAAATCTCCACAGATGGCACTCGGTACAATAATAAAGAAATACTACGCGAAGGAAATAGGTGTAAATCCTGAAGACATAGTACTTGTATCGATCATGCCCTGTACAGCCAAGAAGTTTGAAGCTGAGAGAGAAGAATTCAACGGTGATGTAGATATCGTACTTACAACTAGAGAATTGGTAAAAGTCTTCAAATCAACAGGAATGGATATAAAGATGGTAGAACCAGAACCGTTTGACAGACCGTTTGGACTTTCGTCTCAGTCTGGGTTGAGCTTCGGTAAGACAGGTGGTGTACTTGGCAGTGTTGTAGAAGTTATTGCAGACAAAGTAGCTGTTAAGAATGTAAACACTAAGCAAATCTCAGAAGGAACGAACCTTACAGAAATTGAATTAGAAAACGGTAGAATAGTCAG